>DAOWMX010000138.1 GCA_030642885.1 Anaerolineales bacterium
CTACGATTTAATAATGATTTGTAGCTGGCTACCGGAAATCCGCTTAGTCATCCATGCAGCTTGGAGGAGAACCTAATACTGCAAGCCCCATGGCTGATCAAGTCAGATGGTGGTAAAAGCTGCAGGCCATCAGACGATAGGGACAACTCGCAAGGATCTAATATATAGACTTTTATGACCTGCTATGGTATGTTTTGAAAATATTTAATGTGGAGGAAACATGGGAAAAAGGGAAGAAATTCGCGAAAAACGTCAGCGTGAACAACGGAGGAACCTTGTCGTTGGCACGCTTGTTATAACAGGGGTCGTAATCCTCATCTCTGCAATGGTTATCCTCCGCTCCCAAACCCAGATCCAAAGCATCATCACCCCAACGGCTATTGATTTCCCACAGAATGAGGGGTTGGCGATGGGGGATCCTAATGCGCCAGTGGTCATCGAGGAATTCTCTGATTTCCAATGTCCTGCCTGTCAGTTCTTCCACGAAGAAACATTTAAGCAGGTCGTCGATAAGTATGTCAGGGCAGGGGATGTTTATTACATCTTCCGACCTTTCGCATTCATCGGTAAAGAATCGCAGGCAACGGCTCTCGGAGGTTATTGCGCTGCGGAACAAGGGCTCTTCTGGGAATATTCCAATATCGTCTTTGTCAATCAGATCGGTGAAAACGCAGGAAGTTTTACCTCCGCGCGATTGGAAGCGATGGCGGACATCATCGGGTTGGACGCCGACTTCGCAAAATGTTTGTCTGAAGGGCGCTATCAAGACCTGGTTGACGCCGATTTTCAAGCTGCTCAGGCCGCGGGGGTTGATTCAACGCCCAGCTTTCTTATCAATGGTGCGTTTTTATCCGGCGCTCTTCCATTTGAAACTTTCCAAAGCTATATCGAGCAAGCTCTCTTAGATAATTAAGTGCCAACCCTTAAAAAGACCGAGCGGGTGCCCGATATTTTACCGGCACCCACTTTTTTTTGATTAAGTTACAGGTCGGATAGCTGCGCAACCCCATGCGCGGCATGATCCTCCCTGAGGTGCTGCTTCCCACTACATCAAACCGAAGAATCGCAGGATCACTACCGCTAACGGTGTGATTACGAGCGCTGGCAAAATATTCGCCGTTCTTATCGGTCGCAACTCAAGCAGCGTCCCTATCGCCAAACCGATAAGCAGCACCCCGCCCACGACCGAAAGCTCCGCCAGCATCACTGGATCGAAAAAACCTTCGATGGTAGCCGCAGCCAGCGTTAAGCCCCCTTGATAAAAGAGGATGATCACAGTCGAGAACAGCACTCCAACGCCAAAGCTAGACGCTAACGCAAGAGATGCAAAACCATCCATAACCGACTTTATTGCCAGCAATTCGTAATTTCCCGTCAGGCCATCCTGGAGCGATCCCAGGATGGTCATTGGGCCAACACAGAAGAGCAGACTGGCGGAGACAAAACCGCGGATGAAACGACTGCTCTGTGTGACCTCCCCCGAACCACTCGCGAAACGTTTCTCGAGATAGGCGCCGAGCGACTGCAAACGCGCTTCCAGACGCCACCATTCCCCGAGCATCACGCCGATAAGCAAGCCAATCAAAGGCAGAAGGATGTTCTCCCCCTCTACGCTCGTACCACGGATGAATAACTCGGCACCGATCGCAAGCGTAAAGGCCCCCAATACATTGATCACACCCTCACGAATCCGCTCAGGAAAACGGGCGCCGAATAGAAGCCCGGCGGCGCTGCCGACCAGAACCGTGACAATGTTTATCCATGTCCCAGTCATCATTCTCTCGATTTAGCGATCGTGGGATTCTCTACGCCCGCGGTCTCGTTTTCCCAGAGGGAGAGCACGAAACAAAGGCTGGAGAGTCGGTTCAAGTACGGCAATATAGTCGGGTTGGAGAGCTTGCTCTCGTGATCGAGCCGCACGACTTGCCGCTCGGCGCGGCGCACAACCGTCCTTGCGAGGTCCAGAGCGGCGGCTGGAAGCGAATCCCCTGGCAGAATAAAATCTTTGGGCATTTTTACACGGTCACCAAAAGATTTCACCTGTTCCTCGATCCAGGATAGTCGTGGCGCCTCAAGACGTTGAAACTGCTCCTCCTCTCCAGGAACAGCGGCGAGCTCTACCATGATCGTGTAGAGATCCTTTTGGACATCATGGATCACGGAAATCGTTTCCTCAGAAAGCGCGGTCGCTCGAGATAATCCAAGCGCTGCTGAGGCTTCATCGACCGTCCCAAAGGCAGTCGGGCGCAGGTGATATTTAGGCACTCGCTCTCTGCCAAGCAAGCCGGTTGATCCGTCATCCCCTTCACCAGAGTAATAATCAGGCATACCCTGATTATAGTATCGCTTTGAGATTGGGGCACACCTGACATATAATCCAAATATCGAGCGTGAAGGGGGAACATTGAGGGGGTTTAACCTGATTCGTAAATGGAGCACTTTCCTGGCCGGCTTGCTAATGGGCTTGGCATCGACAGGACTCATTCTGCTTCTCATCCACCAACCTAGACAATACCCTATTGAACTCTTGCCACCGCCTACCCCGGGTCCGTTGTCGATCCATGTTGCTGGCGCTGCTGAACGCCCGGGTGTTTATCTCCTGCCACACGGCTCGATCGTTCAGGATGCGCTCGATGCAGCCGGTGGACCGACGGCCAGCGCTGATCTCGACCGCATCAACCTGGCGGCTGACCTCGAGAATGGTCAGCGGGTCTACGTCCCGCAAATGACAGCTTCAGGAATTTCAACGGGGGAGGAAGTCCAACCCTCCGAGATCGACCCTGAGCTGATGATTAATATCAACACCGCCGGCGCCGCGGAACTCGAGCTGCTCCCGGGGATTGGACCCAGCCTGGCGAAGGAGATCATGGATCATCGCTCGACCAATGGTCTCTTCAACACCGCCGACGATCTCCTCGCGGTATCAGGAATCGGTCCAGCGAAAGTGGAGCAAATACGGGACTTGATAACCTTCCACTGACTCCGTTTGGGTTTACAGGCGCAGACCCAGGCATTATTGCCAAAGCAGATAGAGGCGTTCAACTATAATGAGCGTTAAATGCAGGTGTTCAATTCGCCGCCTCGCCAAATCCGGTGAGAATACAGGGAACTGATATCATGACCTACTTGCTTTCTTCTCTAGCAGTATTCTTCGCAGTGATCGCAGCGTTCACGCCATCACTGCCCGCCCTCATCCCCTGCATCGGTCTACTACCGCTTTATCGGCTGCGCCTCTTCCGTCCAGCTCTGATTATCACAGCCTGGGCGCTGGCAATTGCCGCTTTTATTACCTCTCCATCTTCCTTTGTCGCCCTACTTTTTGTCCTCCTCCTCTCCATCCCCACAATAATATTGGAACCACAGCGGATATTCGTCTCCCTGGACGATCCAAAGCACGTTCCGCCGTCACAGGCGAACCTTCGAGAAGAAGCCCTGGTGCTGGGGTTCGAGGAAGATGGTTATGCCGCAGCCTGGCCCTTGGAGACGCTTGCTCCCCGCCATTTGATTAACGACCAGGTCGGAGATACACCTTTACTAGTCGCCTACTGAGCGGCCTGCAACAGCGGCATCGTGTATGCCGCCGAAGTGGACGACCAGCGCCTGACGTTCGAAGTGGTGGGTGTGTATCGCCGCAACATGATTATCCGCGACCGCCAAACGGGCACACTGTGGCAGCATGCCACTGGCGAGGCGCTGATGGGACCACTCAAAGGCACATTGCTCCAGCCACTTGGAGGGGAACTCACCCGCTGGTCGCGATGGAAAGAAATGAACCCTGACACCTCCCTGGCGGTGGAGCCTATTCCCGATAACGGTCGCTATCCCGGGCTCATTCCTCGTGATCGCTTGGAGCACATGCTGGATGCTTTTTCGACGAATTATGCAGCCCCAGGTTTTATTACCGATAAGCGGCTGCCTATGCACGAAGAAATCGTCGGATTGAGTGTGGCCGGGGTAGACAGAGCCTACCCGCTGACTGTATTACGAGATCGGGGCGTCATCAACGACCGCATCGGTGAGCGTTATATCGCCCTCGTCTACGACGCTGGCGCCGATCACGTGCTTGCTCTCGATCGTCTTGTGGGCGACAAGACAATCGATCTGGTTCCAACCAACGGCGGCTTATCCTCCGCCGATGGAATGATGGGCTGGACATGGACGGGCAACCCGCTCACCTTCAACACGCCCCCATTACAGCGATTGTGGATCGAGCGGCAATGGTGGCTCGGTTGGGTTGAGTTTCACCCCACAAGCGAAGTTTATAAGGCTGCTAATTGACCTAGCGTTGTTTGGAGGTTGCTTTTCACGCCAGCCGAATCATGGACTAATGTCTGCTCGGTTGCGCCGCTGCGCTTCGTGAAGCTCAAGGTCGATTGTCATCGACCGGATTTTGAATAGCGGCGAGAAGGTATGATATAATATCATACCGGAGGTTCGGAATGCCGAAAAAGAAAGTGGCTGTAACAATTGATACGGATCTTCTCACGCGGTTGGATCGTCTAGTAGCGCAAGGTCGGTACCCCAGCCGAAGTAGCGCTGTTGAAGAAGCCGTCGAGTATAGCCTCGAGAAGGTTGAGCTTACCCGTCTTGCTCGGGAATCAGCGAAATTAGATCCAAAATTCGAGCAGGCTTTAGCAGATGAGGGCTTGGCAGGAGATCTGTCTGAATGGCCAGAGTATTAAGAGGTGAAATCTATTGGGTAGATTTGAATCCTGTTCGAGGTCACGAGCAGGCAGGTTATCGCCCAGTTGTTATTATCAGCCACGATGTGTTTAATCAACGCTCAGGAACAGTTATTGCCTTAGCAATCACCAGCCAGCCGCAGAGGGCTGGCTTTCCTCTCACCTTTGAATTGAAAAGCGGAGATCTTCCAAAACAATCGTGGGTAAAAATGAGCCAGATAAGAACTTTATCTGTCTCACGATTGGAGAACAAAATAGGACAAGTTGATCCCGAGGAGTTGGAACGACTTATCGAGGGATTAAACGAAATTATCGCCCGATAATCCGACATTGTTCAGATCTTTGAAATAACTCAATAGGTTAGGAAAGCAAGATTGCAGCTATCAGTAACCTCATGCAATCTTGCCCGCGCAAACCAGGCATGTATAATCGCCTATGATGCCTGAACTGCCAGAAGTCGAAACGATTGCGAAAAACCTTCGTGAGGGGAACGGCTCGCCGCCGGTCCCTGGTCGGCGCATTGTCAGCTTCTCCACAGACTGGCCGCGGCACGTCGAACACCCCTCCCTGCGGTCCTTCAATAGACGGATAAAAGACCGAGAAATCGTCGACGTGAAGCGACGAGGCAAGTACCTTGTTTTTCCACTCGACCGCGAAACACTCCTGATCCACCTGCGCATGAGCGGCGATCTACGCCTGGCACCCACCCAGGACCCGAAAGACCGTTTCGATCACACATTTTTCAACCTGGATAACGGCTGGGACCTGCGTTTCAGCGACGCCAGAAAATTCGGTCGTGTTAGCCTCTACGTGGATCCCGAAGTGGTCTTGGGGCGATTAGGACCTGAACCCCTAGCGCCAAACTTTTCACATGAACAACTCGTGAATATGCTCCATGCAAGAAAACGCTCACTGAAACCTCTCCTTCTGGATCAATCTTTCCTGGCTGGGATGGGAAACATCTACACGGATGAGGCCTTACATCAAGCCGGTCTTCACCCGCTCAGGAGAAGCGACAGCCTTTCAAAAGCCGAGGTCAAACGACTCTGGAGGAGCATTCGTGAGTCGCTCGAGATGGGCATACACTACAATGGCGCCAGCATCGACTGGGTCTTTCGTGGGGGTGACTTCCAACACCATTTTCGTGTATATAAACAAGAAGGGGAACCCTGTCTTGATTGCGGCACGCAAATCCAGCGCACAGTCGTTGGTGGACGCGGCACGCATTTCTGTCCGTATTGTCAGCCGGAGGATCAACCATGAACAGCCAATTAATGATCGGAGTTCTATTAATCGCCGCTGGTATTCTTTTAGCGGTCGTGGCCTATTGGGTAATCTCAGGCGGCGGATCAGACAAAGAGCCGGAATCCGCGGACGAGGCAAAGGATGGCGAGGATCCCGCAGCAGCAGCGATCGGAACGGATGTTCCCGCTCCTTTATTGTTGGACAACGAAGATTTCTCCGACGACATCCCTGATATGCCGGATGATGTTCAAGCGTCAACCGA
>DAOWMX010000177.1 GCA_030642885.1 Anaerolineales bacterium
GCGCCAAACCTTCTAGCGCACGAACGTCGACATCAGATCGCTCGTATATACCCAGACACCCGCCATGAGACGAAAGCGCGTCTATGATTTCGTCCTTCCAGCGCTCAACTCCAACGGTGAGGAATTGAACAACACGGTAATCTCCATAACGATCGACGATCAACCCGGGGATGCCGTCTGACTCGCCATGCACTTCTCTATAGGCATTTGTGGATTTGGGAATCCCAAGATCATCTCGCGCGGCGATAGAAACAAACATCCGCTCCTGGATGAAATCTGCGTCGACTTCCTCCGCCTGATTCCACGTCCAAACTCGAATCCGGATTTGTGATTTCGGAGAGTACGCTCCTCGAGCGAGCCATCGCCCGTCCGCAGCGTGAATATCAACAACGTCCCCAGGATCCGGATCCCCGGTCACGGATTCGACAGCCCCGGAGAATATCCAAGGATGGCGTCGCAGTATCGGTTTTTCACGACGGGATTTCAATGTAACTTTCTTCATGAGATTATCAACATCAAACAGGACAGTTTTATTTGGGATCTCACCCGATTGACAAGAAGAGAATCAATTCCTGCACCTTTAAACTTCACTCGATTAGCGCTTTTAGCTGGAGTTCATCAATCACGGGAATATCCAATTCCTGGGCGCGAGTTAACTTCGAGCCAGAGGATTCTCCAGCTACGAGATAATCCGTCCGCCGACTTACATTTCCTGTAACGTTGCCCCCATGCAGCAAGATTAATTCTTTTGCTTCTGCTCGAGTCAATGACGGCAAGGTGCCTGTAAGAACGAAGGTAAGACCTGCAAGGACCCGCTCAACTTCTCTCTCCTTAGGTTCGGTTACCTCAGGCCACACCTCAGCTTTATGCAATTTCTTGAGGATTCTTATGTTTGAGGGTTGCGCAAACCAATCGATGATCGTTCTGGCCACCTTCGGTCCGATCCCCTCTACCTCTTCAAGCTCATCCAGACCTACCTCAGATAAAAGAGTAAGGTTTTTAAATTGACTGGCCAGATCTCCAGCCGCCGCCTCGCCAACATTGCGGATCCCTAAAGCAGTCAGCAGGCGTGAAAGGGGTTGTGACCGTGAGGCTTGAATTGACTCAATGAGGTTTTGCGCTCTCTTGTCCGCGAAGCCTTCCAATCCTGAGAGAACTTCTTCGTCCAGGCTGTAAAGATCCGCCACGTCGTTCACGAGGCGCCCCTCAACCAGCAAATGTGCAACTTTAATCCCCAGGCCTTCGATATCCATCGCTCCACGTGATGCGAAATGCTCGATATTTCGAACCAGTTGAGCCGGGCAAGCTGCATTTACGCAATAGATTGCGACCTCCCCTTCGATCCGCTCCAGAAGTTCCCCACAGGAAGGACATCGGTCCGGGATTCGATACGAACTTTCTTCCCCTGTCCGGGCTTCTACTACGGGTCCAATGACATAGGGGATGACATCACCAGCACGTTTAATCAACACGCGATCCCCAATGCGGATGTCCTTCTCATGAATGAAATCGAAATTGTGCAGGGTTGCTTGCCGAACAGTCACACCGCCTACCTCAACCGGTTCTAGAATGGCAAAAGGTGTAACGACACCTGTCCGTCCAACGTTGAGACCGATATCCTCCAGACAAGTTGTGACCACCTGAGCCGGGAATTTGTACGCGATCGCGCCGCGCGGGTCTTTGCCGACTACGCCTAACTCCCTCGCTAGTTGAAGATCGTTCAATTTCACAACAATGCCATCAACTTCGTATGGGAGGGAGTCACGACGCCCGATCCAGTCCTGGTATCTATTAAGGGCTCCATCAAGATCAGCCTCTAACGTGATATCGGATGGAACCGGAAACCCAAGCGCTTTAAGGTAGAGCAGAGCTTCCCACTGCTCTTGTGGTACCGGACCGTCGGAGTCCACGATGTCATAGCAAAGTAAACGAATCGGACGTGAGGCAGTAAGGCTCGTATCGAATTGACGAAGGGCCCCGGATGCTGTGTTGCGCGGATTAACATAGATGCGCTCGCCAGCAGCCTCAAGCTCCTCGTTTAATTTCTGAAAATCATCAAGATAAATAATCGCTTCACCGCGCACCACAAGCCGAGGCGGTGGTTTGGGTCCGCTGGCGATGACAGGGATATGTAGCGGCAGGCTGCGGACCGTCTTCAAACCAGAGGTGATATCCTCTCCGACCTCCCCATCCCCGCGCGTCGTTCCTCGTGTGAACACTCCGTTTTCATAATGCAGCACCACGGTGAGCCCATCCAATTTAGGTTCTACAGTGAAATTTGCATCGCGAACCCGCTCATCGAGCTTCGCGATCCGTTCAAACCATGCCCGAACCTCGTCGTCGCTATGTGCGCTGCTCAAACTCAGGATCGGCACCGGATGCGAAACCCGCACAAACCCTTCAGCGACTTCCCCACCAACACGATGCGTGGGCGAATCTGGAGTGATCAATTCGGGATGCTCGGACTCTAGCGCCTGAAGCTCTCTCATCAAACGATCGTACTCATAATCGCTAATGAGAGGCGCGTTCAGCACATGATACTGATAATTGTGCTTCCGGATCTCGGCCCGGAGGGTGATTATTCTTCTCTGAATTTTTTTCTCAACCATATTATTTGAGATGTACTCGCCAAGTTAAATTGAGGGACTACCTGAGATGCCGCTATTTTTTCGGGGGATCACATCAGGCCACACCGGTAGAAACATCATCCAATCTTCGGGATCGCTGCGGATGAATCCTTCGATGATCCCTGCTACTCGTTGGGCAAGCGTGAGTGTATCCCTTTTTATATTACCCGTTATTTCCGGTTTGATAATTGGGGGACCGGTAACTTTATAGGTGCCATCTGCAACTTGCCGGACGACTCCGACGATCATGTGCGCTCCAGAGCGGATAGCGAGCCGAGCATGACCGATCGGTAATTCAACTTTACGGTCAAAGAAGGTCAATTGCGATCCCCCTACATCTGGGCGATCTACCGCGGTAACAACAAACCCATGGTTTGAAAGTCGGTGGTACGCTTGACGCAGAGACTCCATTGAAATCGGTGTAGCGTTGATCCCAAAACGTTCACGTAGAATACTGTCAGATCTATGATGCTCCTCGGATTGAGCGTATGAGAGGACCTGAACCGGGAAACCTTTCTTTGCTAGAAGCAAAAGGAACAAATTGAAACTGCTTATGTGCCCGCCCACGAACACAACGCCATGCCCATTGCTCTGGGCTTCGAGTGCACTATGAATTAAAGACTCATCAATTTCGCAGACCGATTCAAGACCATCCAATCCAGCAGCCATCATCCTGTACCAATCCACATAACCATGTGCCGCATTCTGCAAGACCCTGCCGACTCCACCATCGAGTTCTGACGACGAGTACGGGACCCCTTTCACAACCGCCAGGTTGCTCCGTACCGCTTGATAAAGGGCGCTATCTTCCTGAGCAGCAAGCTTCGCCGCGATAAAGTCAGCTAAGCGGAAAGCCTGTTTCCGAGTTAATACTCTACCCAGAAATGCTCCAGCCATAGGTCCGACATAGCTGTTGATGAACTCATTGAGCGCCATCGATACACAACTCCCTGGGGTTAATCACGATCACGAAACATCATTTACCTAATTATTGGGCGTCTGGTTGTGTTTTTTCAACTCCTGAACCCTCTTATGCGCCACCCAGACCATATCGATGAACTTGACCGAATCATGAAATGGGTGAAAGTAACTCTTCTTCCCAACTCCATAGATCGTACGTATGTCCACCCATCCGATCTTCAAACCAGCCGCTACGGCTTCGACGACAACTTCCACTTCGAATTCAAATCCCGTTCGTTCCATGTCCACAGTCTCCAGCAATCTACGTGTATAGAGACGGTATCCACATTGGTTGTCATAAATCCTAATTCCCATGGCTTGTGAGAGCATCAATGTTCCGACCCCATTGGCGAAGGCGCGGTAAAGAGGCATCTCCCGGAAGTTACGGCGGCCGATGATTAAATCCCCTTCTCCTCGTTCATAGGCTTCGATGAACTTCGATGCTTCCTCTGGGTCATGCTGACCATCTGCATCCAGCGTTAGCACCGCCTCATATTCTCTCTCCAGCGCCCACGTGAATCCCGTAGACAGCGCTACACCCTTGCCCATATTTTGAGGGTGGACCTCAACAGTAGCGCCCACCTCCCGGGCGATGGCTACTGTGTCATCGTTTGATCCGTCATCCACTACGAGGACCGGCAGGGAACCACGGAATGCTTCAATGACCGGTCTGATTCGACTTGCTTCATTCCAGGCTGGAATCAATACAAGTATGTTTGATCCACTCATCCGCTGAACCCTTATTCACCCTTGTCCGCGACTCTCAGTATTCCTGATCAGGTAGAGAGCATGTCCGTTTATTATGACCCAGTTGGAAAATGACAGTAAAACATCATTCACACGTCAGGCACGCTTCGTCGTTTAATTCTAGTCTAGCCATGCCAGAGGTCAAGTATTCAGATATTGCAGAAATGTACGGCCTGTTGGGGGAAACCTGGCAAATCGTTGGCAGACGATCGAGTGCTATTTACCTATTTGCATGTTAAACATGATTGGCTACACTATTCTTATGTCCTGGCTTCGGAGGTAAAAAAAGCATGGGTAAAGTTATCGGGTATATTGCCGCCGCGATCCTCATCTTTTTCGGCGTACTTTTTGTATGGGGCGCCTTCAGTGAAAGCGGATCTGTTGGATGGATCTTAATTGGCGTGATCAGCATCGCCGGTGGTCTCGGCTTAATCTGGCTCGTAGGGCGGAAGGCAAAATCGGAACCTACCGAAATAATCCAGAAGATTGAACTCTCTGGCGATGTCAACCTTGAATCGCTATCCTGTGAGAGTTGCGGAGGCGCATTGTCTCCTGACAATATCAAGATGGTCGCCGGTGCGCCAGTAGTCACATGCCCGTATTGCGACTCTACCTATCAGCTTTCTGAAGAGCCGAAGTGGTAATCTAAGCGATTATCTTTGGTACAGTAAAAAGTGGAGCGACTGATAACGTCTTACCCTATTCCATCTTTATTTGAGGGACCTATGGTGAACATACAAAAACAGTTCTCAAAACGCAGCCGAATCTGGAAGATCTTGTGGATTACAGCGA
>DAOWMX010000145.1 GCA_030642885.1 Anaerolineales bacterium
GAACGGTCTGCATGTTCTTCGCTGGAGCCGTCATCGACCATGATAAGCAGCCCGTTTTGTTCCCCGCGCATGACGCGGGAAATCTCGTGTTTAGCGAGTACAAGAGCCGATTCGCCGAAGCGAGTCGTCGGACCGACAACAAGGGCAGGTTCATCAACGGCTACGAGCATACCTTCCAGCGCTTCGAAATAGAGCGCGGATTCATCTTCAGCCGCCGGAGGATCCAGAAGGAAGGCTGCAGGCAATGCTGTCATCGATCCTGAGACCGTGATGTCATCTGCCGAGGAGATCTCGAGCTGTGTCTGTGCCGAGACCTCACGTATCTTTCCTCCAACAACAACTCGATCCCCGAGGGCGACTGGTATGGAGAGTTCGCCTGTGGATATGAAGAGACCTTCGGATGTTGTCGGGTCCTGATCGGGGGTTGTGTTTTGAATCCAGAACCCGCCCAGGTCAGGGAAAACCCCGATAACGGCGCCCGTGGTTGTCACATACTCTAGTTTATAAGGTGATCGATCACCCGAACCCTGGATCGCCCATAGGGGAACGTAGCTTCCCAAGAAGATTTGTTTAGGTTCACCGACCACGATTTCAACAGTGGATGGAGCTTGAGCTCCGTAGCCATCTATGACGATAGTGCCGTCAAACGCTTGAGCTTGCAAACGATAGCTCACGCTGGTTGTTCCACCATTTCCCGGGAGCTCAGGGACGGTCCATTTCAGGAGATCCGCGGATACTTCACCATCGTCAAGCGCATCGACAAAACGTGCCCCTTCTACGTTGAGGGGCGCCCAGATCTGCAGGTCTTCAACCGCTCCCGGCGTGTGATTTGAAGCATTAATTGTGATGGTAATAATCTCGCCCGATTGGATCGTGTTTGGGGCGTCTATGGAAATCTGGACTACAGGCGGGAATAACTCTACCAGGTCATCCTGTTGGCGCGGATTTAGCTGCATGCGCCCATCGCGTATCTCCATAATCCCCGATGCTTGATAGAGCCTGCCTTCTTCCAGCGTTTCGGTCGTCATCTCCGTCAATTTATCGACATAAAGTGACAGCACAAACCCTTCGTCGTCCACGAGGTCGATCTCATAGCTGTAGGAAAACTCCTCGATTCGGCTGGCGGTACCTTCCACTTCGACCAATCTTCCTGGAAGATTTTCGTTGTCATGAGCAGCCAAACGAAGGGTGACAGGAGTCGCTTCAGGAGCTTCGCCCAGGGCGAGAACTTCAACATCCCCGGGAGTGTCAGGTATAAGCTCAATGGCGCCGCGATAGAGGGTCATCACCCCGCGAGCCTGTACGGTTGCACCGATGGGGACGTCGAGGGCGCCCTCGCCTGTCGGGACGTAGATTTGCACCCCACCGCTGTCGTCTTCGAGGTAGAACTTAACATTTCCTCCACCGGAGTAGTACCCGCCTGTGTACATCGTGGCGACACCTTCAATCGTCGCCACGGATCCGATGAGAGAGCGTGCGACTCCAATCGGAACGCTGCCGGAAGACACGGAGATCCAATAGGGTTCGCCGAAAGCGTAGGTCCCGTCAACGGAGGAGTGAGCGTAGTAACTTCGAAATGCGGTGGTGAAATATGTCCACGGTACTTCCAGGGTGATTTGGGTCATCTCTTCTGCAGATGGAGAAAGCTCGGAAATTGTCCAAGCTGCAATGCCTTCACTCAGCGTGATGGCAGAGGGAAACTCGATAACCGTAAACTCAGAAGGAATGGGGAGCTCGACGTTCAGATTCGAGATCGATTGAGTGGAGTTGTTTCGAAGAGTCAGGGCGAGCGTGAAACGCTCACCGGGTTTGAGAGATTCCGGCAGGGATAATTCGACCTGGAAGGGAACGTCGATAGCAGGGGTTGCCGCGCTGCCTGTGTTTTGGGGGTAGGGAGACGATTGCACGAGGAAATCGGTCTCGTTGTTATTTGTGTCCGTTTTGTTTCCCGCCTCGCCTCCGGGTTTTCTTTCGAGTGAAGTATCGTTCTGAAGCTTGGGCGCGGCCACTCCTTCGAGAAACCCTTCGGGCGCCACTCCCCAGCCCAGGCTGTCTGCTGTGGAACCGGAAGCGTTACGCAGGGTGAGACCTCCTCCAGAGGTGTTCAACCCCTGCGTGAAGAATGCATCGGCGGGGAGGCCAAGGTCTTCGCCAGAACGGACGAGCAAGTAATGCCCATGAGGGGGGATAAGTGTGCGGGCTTCCCATGAATAGACCGGCAAATCCGCCTCGCTTGTTGCGAGTCGATACCATAGCGACCAGCCTTGAAGGTCAACCAAATTATCGCTGGGGTTGTACAACTCGATGAATTCGTAATTGTTATTGCCCTGCTTCCCAGCCATCACCTCGCTGATGAGGATGGGATAAGTTGAGGGCGGCTCGAGTGTGGGGGGTTCAGAGCTGGAAACTGAACAACCGGCGAGTAGACCTAATAGGACGAGCCCGATTAAAAGCATCATAATTTTTCGCATTCCATCACTCCGTAAAGTTCTAAAAATCATCGACGTTAAGTCTAAAGATGCCAGCTGGATGATGCAAGTGCCGCAGGGCTAAAGGGAAGGGGCAGATCACCAGCGGCCATAAGAAAGATTAGATTTCGCCCAGATGAATTATCGCGCCGAATCATAATGCGAGATTGCTATTCCCGTTCTTCGCGGTGTTTCCTCAACATCTCTCTAAACGTAGGAGCTAAAGAGGCGATGACCGGCGAAGGTTCTTCTGGCTGCCAGGCCTTGATCGCCTGATCGATGGGACGCGGCCAGCGTTCATCGGAGTGGGTAATCGTGCCGGGTTTCACTGCTGTTTCAAGGACATCCAGAGCCTGGCGGATGACCCGCATCTGCTGTTCTACATTTCCCGGTTCACCGAGGGAGTGACCGAACGGAAATTCCACGGCGAGCGACCTGGGGGCGCCGACTTTCTCCGCCCAATATGGCATCATCGTAACGAAAACTGTCGACAACCCTGCGGCTTCGAGCGTTCGTGCCAACACGGGCACGTTAATCGCACAATCCGGTCAAGCCGGTGTGAGAAGGACACAGTTGACGCCCTCGTTTAGGAATGCCTTCGCCACCTCAGGGCCATAACGCTCCTCCCATTCTGTTGTGTCGGGAGGGAAGCCCTGATAGCCCATGAAGGAATAGTTACTTGCGGCCAATCCGCCTATTTGCCCCTCTTCCACCAGGGTGAGAAAGCGATGGATTGGGAGCTGGATGTTGAAATCAGCCTCTACATCAGCGGTGTTGAAGTGAAGATGGCTCGCGCCAACTGCGCCACTCTCGATGTCGCTGGGGATCATCCGGAAGCTGGGATCACCCCAGGACGGTTTCTGGCGCTCGCCCTCGAGGTCAAATGGGCGATCGGACTCGCGCATGTACAGACCTGCGGATGTCACCAAACCGAATGTGCATTCACTTAGTGGGCGTCCGAGTGGTGTCCAGGGGATCGGCATTTCCGGTTCCTGCTTGGTCATACGGTAAAACATGGCGATCAAACGCGGCAGGAATTTGAAACTGTCGACGGTCATTCACACATCCTCGTTCTGCACTCAATTTTCCATAGGGTCAAGTGAGAATTGTTGGAAAAAATACCAGATCTCCTCATTTGCATCAATGATCCTCGTTGCCGGACCCACAATGCCCTCCAGTCTTGACTCTCGTCCTGGCCAGACATGTCCCGCACCAGTGAGTTTCCAATGAATAACTTGAGCGCCATCACTACAAGGACTATAGCGAATTTTCGTCGCCGTATGATCCTCTTCTTCCGTCCCCGCGGATCCTTGGATTGTTATTTCGATGACCGGGTTTTCGGGGCAGCCATTGTGAGTGATCCATTGGTCAAGTGTATCTTCGACACCGGGATGCAGGACGCGTTGATTGGTGAAAGGGAAGGGTGGGCCAAGGCCGCCTGCGTAGAGGGCGCGGGGATCGTCCACGCTATGAATATGCATAAGCGGGACTGCTCTGGAAGCAGTAATCGAGGGGGCCGTCATCGCCCCGGCCACAGGTGCAATGGCGACGATAAGGTCTGAGAGCTCCGCGCCCAAACGGTAGGACATCATCGCCCCGTTTGAAAGCCCGGTTGCATACACGCGCTCAGAATCGATCGCTGTCCATAGGGACAGATCTATGAGCAGCGCCCTAACAAAGTCGACATCGTCCACATTCTCTTCCTGGCTGTATCCACAACATGAGCCGGCATTCCATGTGAGCAGGGAATTATTAAAGCGACCGGTGCCGTTAGGATAGATTGTGATGAAGCCTTCTTCGTCAGCGAGTTGGTCCATCCCGGTGTGCTTCTTGTGGTCCTTTGCGTTCCCCCCGCCGCCGTGGAAATTGAGGACGACAGGGAGTGGGGAGCCGCCCGACGCCTGGGGTGGGAGATGAGCGATATAGGAGCGCTGTCGGCCTTCGTGGTCGATGGATCGCTGGTAATCGCCGGGAGGAGGAGCGCTTGTTTCTCTCTGGCTGAGTATCATGCAGGATGTGAGGGTGAATAATAGGAGCATTGATAGCCACAGCGTCAGTGCTCGCACCCGGAGAAGCACTCTCGATTCAAGCAGATTTTTATGGGAAACGGCGTTGGTCCGTATCCGTCGATAAATCGCCCTGGCGTTGCCGCCCATGCTACCTTCCCAGCAACCGGCACGTTTCGGTGGGATTATCTGTGAGGACGGCGTCGCAACGCAGGAAGCGGTAATACCAGAGGCGCGAATCCGGTTTGGAATCAAGCGGACAGATAATCTGCTGGCGGGAATGAGCAAGGTATACATAAAAAGGGTTCAGGAAAAGCAGCGGCCAGAATGGTCCGATCAAGTTAACATCCCAGATAGGCCAGATTTTGGAGAGCGTGATCCAGCCTACGGGCAAATCAGGAGCGACCAGGCGGAGGGTATCTAAGCGTGTCAAACTGAAGGAGAGGGCCACAGTGCGAGCCTTCAAGCCGAGCTGTTCTAACTCCTGAGCGAGACGCCGGCATGTGGCTGGCTCGAGGAAACGGTCGGTTTTCAACTCCAAAGCCAGCCCGATGTCTGTAGGGAGAATCTCAGCGAGGTCTCTCAATGTGGGAATCGGCTCGGGAGGAAGCTCTGGACGGGCTGCGGCGGCGTTAAACTTCTTCAGTTCGCTCAAGCTCATTTCCGCTACAGCTCCGCTGCCGTCCGTTGTCCTATTGACGGTTCCATCGTGAATGCATATGAAAACATCATCTGCCGATAGATGCAGGTCGGTTTCGATGATGTCGGCGCCGTCTTGCAGCGCCTGCCGAAAGGCGGACATCGTATTCTCAGGGAATGCGACACTATTCCCGCGATGGGCCATGACGTACGGTTTCTCCTTGCCGGGGAGATGCAGGTTACTTCGAGATTTCCTGGACTTTTTATTTGGATTCAAAGCACATCATCCATTTTAATGCCGCGGGTAGCAGCGCGGTCCATGCGCCACTCGGTGATTGTCTCGGGAACCGGCAGTACTTCTTCAGCAGGTCTGCGTTCAAGCGTCATAGCTTCGTCAGGGCAGTGAAGCGCGCACAAGCCGCAGCCCACACAGCGATTACCGTCGATGACGGCAATCTCCTGATAGGTGATCGCGTCGAACTGGCAGTAATCCGAACAAATTTCGCACTTCGTACAAAGGTCCTCGTCAACCGTGGCGACGAAAGGCGAACGGGCGACGACATTCGCCACCCCCATATCCGCCATACCGCGCAGAATCCCGCAGGAGCATGTACAGCAATTACAGATGTACGAATGCCCGTCCTGTTTATTGCCGATTGTATGCACAAGACCGGCGTCGGATGCTGTACGCATGACGGCATACGCTCCTTCGCGATCCAAAGCGCGAATGACGGGATTCCCGTCGAAGGCGTCAGGGCGCTCATTGAAAACCATGCATACCTCCAGAGGGTGATCGCAGGCTTCGCCGATGAGCGCCTTCTGCTTCCGACATATGCAATCAAGGACTCCCCAGGAATTGGCTTGATCGATGAGCGAGGTCACGCTCTCGAAGGGGAGAA
>DAOWMX010000180.1 GCA_030642885.1 Anaerolineales bacterium
CAGGATATTGCTCGACCCGATTGGTCTCCCGATGGCGGCACGATTCTCTTTGAGAAAGTGATCGGCAATATCCCCCGACTGGTTGCTATATCCGTCGCCGATGGTGGGGTGCGCGAGATCCAGATCTGCCAGGAGGGGCGGCTCTCGTTCCAACCGATGAGTGAGCCGGCCTGGTCGCCGGATGGTCAATGGATTGCTTTCGAGGCCTGGCCGGACGGCGCGAATCACAACATCGCTATCATGCGCGCCAGCTGCACCGACTATCAGGAAGTAACAACCGATCCGGCGCTGGATTTCGACGCCGCCTGGCGCCCGGCGCCGTGAATTGACAACATGATGGATGCCAATTTTGTGGTGTGGTGTCGAGATAAAGAACAAGAACACATCGTCGAGGAGTGAGGAAATGCCACTAGAGAGTTCTGTCGGCTGGCTGGTTGTGCTTTCAGAAAGCATCAGCGGCCAGCGGTTCGCGTTGGATCGAGAAGAGAACCTGATTGGGCGCGGTACAGGTTGTCACATCCAACTCAAGGACCCCAAGGTCTCGCGTACGCACGCGCAGATCACAATAAATGCAGGGCAGCTGACGATAGAAGACCTGGATAGCACGCAAGGTGTTCTGATCAATGGGGAGCGGGTCGATGAGTGCCAACTAAAGGATGGAGACCTTATCCAATTAGGGGATACGCGGCTGCAGGTTGAATTTGAACAAGACTCTATTGAGACGGTAATGGTGCTGCAAGCAGACGTTACGAGTGTAGCAGGCACCTGTTCACAATGTGGTCATCCATCCATGCGGGAGAGAAATTTTGCAGTCAATGCGGCTCATCCTCTGTTCCCTTTCCGCCACCCTTTGATTTCGTGCAGGAGGCTTTCTTTCGCCTGAGGGCGCTCCACCATGCGGGGAGGATGGACTCGGCGACCTATCGGAAGAATTGGAGAAGATTGTTATCCAAGATGGCTCTGGTGGTTTTTGGATGCCGGGCGTTGAAAGCAGTGAGCGGCTGGGGGAGGTGTATCAGGAACCATCGGCGGCAGAGAGAAAGCGGAGCGGGTGGATCTATAAGCAGGAGACCGATGCCTGGGAGAAAGCGCCGTGGCATCCGGATGAGATTGATAAGCGTATACGGGCGGGGATGCTGAAGACGGACCGGGCGATCGATGCGATCGTGGACAAACTGCCTGTGAGCCAGTGGGGGAAGATTGAGGCATTGCAGGATAAGCTCCTATCTGCGGGTAGTCCGAATGCGGAGGATTTAATGCGGGTTCTGCGTCTCAGGCAAACAGTGATGTCGAAGGTCGAAGGGGAATGCGATCCAGGAGAGTGCGCGGGGATTGGCGAAGGACATCTCGACCAAGCTGATCCCGCTGTTGAAGAACAATCCGAGCACGAGTATACAGCAGTTGAGCTATTGGCAGGGTGTGCAGAAGCTGTTGGGTGAATCTGGGAAAGGGAATGTGACGCCGGGGCAATTGATGCAGATACTTGGGATCGATCATACGGGGATGGTGAGATTAGGAGAGCAGGTGAGCGCCGGCATCCAATCCGCCGTTCAGTATCGGTAGTGATTAACTATTTACAACTCGCGGGAGTTTGACTAAATTGGGTGTGTGCTGTAATTATTGTTTCTTAGATCTAAAAACCAATAGCGGAGGATACGATGCAATGTGAACGTTGCGGGGCAGAAATCCCTGAAGAGAGTAGTTTTTGTGGGCAATGCGGCGCGCCGAAACCCGCTCAGGCGACCGTGAGCGGCGCGGTTCCGGAGGTACAACCCGTCCAAGAGACCCCAGTGGAAGCGGTGGTTATCGAGTCCCCAGCTCAACCGGCAGATTCATCGGGGAGAAGCACAGGCCGCACCTGCCTGTGGATCGGGTTGGGGTGTGCGGGCTTTTTAGTGATCATGCTCTGTGTGGGTCTGGCCATTGCATTTCCGCTGGTGAATTCCATGCTGGAGGGTGTTGATTTCACGGAAATTGAAGCGCTGGCAACGGCAATGATTGAATTTTCTGAGCTGGAGAATCTCGAACAAGAACTACTTGAACCAGCGACCACGCCAGAACCCACCGAAGCTCCAGAGCCGGATGTGTGCTTCAATCTCTTGTGCTTCTCTTACCCGGAGGGTGAGGATTACGGTGCGGTTCCATCCGTTCTCCCAGCCGAACTCGAGGTGGAGTGGTTTGCGGTCCCGGAGCATGTCGATTTCACCTTCTACGATTACCCACTCAGCGACACCTTTCACAAAGCACATATCGCGATCTACCCAGTAGCGGAATTCCTTGAGGTCAACCCGGGTGCAGAGGAAACGGTAGCAGAGCTGGAGGCATTCCTCGCGCTGAAACCAAAGGATCCTGATAACGTACCCCTGGTGCTGCCGATCTTCAACGCCGCGCAGATGATCACCGTGCAGGTGGAATATCTCACATTTGAAGATGGATCCGGCGTGCGCTTCGTGAGCCAATACGTGCAGGCTTCATGGCCGATTAATAACAGCGATCTCTTCTACGCGTATCAAGGATTCACGGACGATGGGTTGTATCTGATCTCGGCGATCTTGGCGGTTTCACATCCCAGTCTGCCCGCAGATGGCGATACCTTCATCGGCGATGAGTACGACGCCTTTATAAACGCTTTCGAGGCCTATCTCCTAGATGCCGAAAGCCAGCTGGCGCTTGAGAGTCCGACGAGCTTCTTCCCACAGCTTACTGATTTGGATGCGATGATGGCGTCGATGCAAATTGCGAGTCCCTGACCGAATCCTTGGGTTTATTGCGAATCGAACGGGTTTCCCTGTCAGGAATTAAATAAACTGCCCCACAGCAAACTGCGGGGCAGTTTAAGGACAGAGGATGTCATATAAAACGGCTGCACTTCTTGTGCAGCCGTTTTGATCGAACAGTTAGGGTCAGGTTAGACAGACTCAGGCGCCCGTTCTCGCGGCCTAAGCCTGACCCATAGAGGTTAGATGAATAGGCCTGCGAACCACTCCAAGAGCCAGTAGACAACCCCGATGGCGATGGCGGAAATTGCCGCGCCACCGAACCCGCTTACCTCGAGGCCCGGCATAACTTTTGCTGAGAGCATGAGGACAACGGCGGCGACGATCAGGTATACGATCGCGCCGAGAAACCCGCCGCCAACTGCGATGCCGAAAAGACCGAGGAACCACATCACAAGGACTCCCACAACCGAAATTACCAGCGCGGAGACCATGGCATTGACGAGGCCGCCTACTTTGAGGCCGACGTTGACTTTATCTACGATCAACAAGACTACGGCTGATACAAATAGTGCAAATAAAAAGCTAATAAAAGTAGTCATTACTCTCTCCTTGAAGGTTGTTAGATATTGATTGCCATCCCGAGTAGGGCGCCATATTCTCGTGATGGTCCTTTATTGCATCTATAGTAACCCCAATTTAGGGGAAAAGATACGCTTTTTCCACTCGCTGGAAATGCGCTCGTCGCGTGGATGCCGCTTTTATTTAAATTGAATTCTCCTGTTCAATAACCACACCTGCGGAGTCCAACATTTATATGAAAACTGTGCGCATTCGCAGTCTTCAAAGATCCGTTCGAAGGACTTGCGGCGTGCTGTTGGTGGGGTTGCTAAAACGTAGAACGAGGATCTATTTAATGTAGAATGAAAGAGTCTACACGTTCGTGTGAAGAGTGTGGCGAATGGAGGAGTTTCGAGTATGCCCCATCATCAAGGACCTCATGACCGCATATTCTATGAAATCCATCGTCCGCGGGAGGGTGAAGCCGTTTCCGTAACGTTTCTTCATGGACTCGGGTCCTGTGGTGAAGATTGGATTCTACAGCTGCCGGTCGTCACTGGGGATTACGCTGTGCTTACCGTGGATTTGCCCGGCCATGGGCGGTCTTCAATACGGCCAACTTGGCCGTGCATTTCTTACTTCGCTGATGAGGTTGCGGATCTGGTACAAACGTTAGGGCTTGGACCGACACATGTTGTTGGGCTTTCGCTCGGCGGTGCGGTGGCGATGCAGTTGGCGCTCGACTACCCAGAAGCTGTCCGCTCGCTGACGTTGGTGAATACATTTGCGAAGCTGCATTCGGGCTCAAGTGGGTTTTTCCGGAAGCTGGTAAGGATGGCTTATGTGTTGCTGGGGCAAATGGACCAGGTGGGGCAGTGGGTTGCGTCGGGGCTTTTCCCCGAGCCGGATCAAGAGCTTCTGCGCCAGGCTGCAGCCGAGCGCATCGCCTCGAACCCAAGCGGCGCATACTTGCGGGCGATATGGGCAGCCACTCGTTTCGACATCCGCGATCGCCTAAATGAAATCAACGCCCCGACGCTTGTCGTTGCCGGGGAACTCGATCAGACCGTATCGATGGAAGCTAAAAGAGAACTGGCGGGCAACATCCCCGGCGCTCAGTTGGTCGTAATTCCCGATTCCGGCCATGCCACACCACTCGACGCGGTCGAGGAATTCAACCGAACGCTGCTTGAATTTCTGTCGAAATTGGATGGTGGAAAGAGATGGGCAGGATAGACCTGCGAATTATCGCCCGAGTTCGTACTCGATGATCTGGATAAAAGCCTCGAGCGGCTGTGCCCCGACCATCGGAATCCCAGTAATAAAGAAGGTCGGTGTGCCGGTGATTCCGAGACCCGAAGCGTAGCGCGCATCCGCTTCAACCTCTGCGCCGTAGCGTTCCTCGTCCACGCAGGCTAGCAAATCTTCGACGTCCAGATCGAGCTTCTCGGCGTAGGCTGCGAACGCCTCGCGATCTAAATTCGCGTATTCATCTGAGAAAAGCAGATCGTGGAACTCCCAGTAAGCGCCCTGTTCGTTGGCGCATTCTGACGCGAGTGCGGCTTCGAGGCCACCGACGACTGGGAAGTCGCGGTACACAAAGTGAATCTGGCCCGGGTACTCCGTCATAAGGGCGCCAAACGTATCTCGGTGGAACACGCCGCAATAAGGGCAGCGGAAATCGCTGAACTCGACGATCGTGATCGGCGCGTCCTTGGGACCAAGCGATGGATCGTCGTCCGTGCTGATCTCAAAGCGCGTGGGTTCTTCGGGTGCTTCAG
>DAOWMX010000310.1 GCA_030642885.1 Anaerolineales bacterium
GGATGGAGTGCGCCTATCTCGGCTGGATGAAGTCCTTCTCATGATCGATGGCGGCGGTCCCAAGACTGAGGTTGACCTTTATCTTCTTGGCGAGAGAAACCTAATTCTGGTTGAATCTAAGCGCAAGAGCGGTTTTGGCCGCTGCTCGCGCTTCACAAAACGCCGTTGTCCGGAGATGCACATCCCGGCTGGAGATGATCGGTCACCCTGCCGTTATTGGGAAGTCGAAAAATCCTGCTTCACAAGCCATCTAGCGATGGGGCCGCGACCAAAGCCAGATTCTGAATCGCCAACCTGCAATCGTCACTATCAACTGGCGCGCACGCTCACAATTGGGCGTGAACTCGCGGATCTTCTAGAGCTTGAGTTTCAGCTCTGGGTATTCGCGCCGCGTTCGCATTGGTCTAGGCTACAAAGGGATTGGCTTGATTTCACAGAGCGCGTACAAGACGATTCTCTTTGGCGGCGAATGCGTGTGATCGCCTGGGAAGACATCCAGGAAATGGCAAGCGGGTAAGGCGAGAGCCGCTCCTCCACCTAGCCAGCCTGGGATTTCACCTTCTAATACCTGCATGAATCCAAAGTGGTTTTCATCAAGTGGCAGCACCGTTGTTTTTCTTTTGGAGCCGACTGACCCTGTCCGCGGTTGGAAGCAGAGCATGGTAGGTGGGGTCGATCCAGGCAGTGAATTAGCCACCAAGAGAACGGACATCGCTATATCCGTATGTCATAAGGATGGTCATGGCGATGGTGGACCTGTGGCCGTAGCCGCTGTAGATGACGATCGTAGCATCTTTGTCGAGGGGCCAATCGCTTTTTCGGTCGATGAAATCCTCGAGCGGGATGTGGATCGCACCCTCGATGAGGCCGGTGGTCTTGACCTCATCCTCGCTGCGCACGTCGATCATGATCAGATTCGGGTCCCTGTTGATCTCTTGGATGATGGCATTAGCGGTGACGAATCCCCAGTCTTCGGGGATGCTGGAAAGCAACTTGTTGATAACGGCGGTCATCGCCGGGTCGGGGGATGCCGCGTGGAGCGCGATGGTTTCAGGTAAGCCGAGAGCCACAGGGTTTCCGGCTTCAGCCCATCCTTGGTAGCTACCTTCTTTTAATACCAATGTGGAGTTCCAGCCGAGAGGACCGAGGGCGGTCATGGCGATAGTACAGCGCCAACCGCTGCCGCAGTAGGCAACGATGGTGGTGTCGAACGAGGGTAAAAGGTCCAGGTTCTTACCGAGCTCGAGCAGCGGGATAACGACAGCGCCTTCGATGTGGCCATTCGCTTCAACTTCGTTTATAGAGCGGACGTCGAGCAGAAACGGCGGCGGCTCTTCTGTGAGCATCTCATTCAGCCCGGCGGGATTTATTGCGTTGTAGTCCACCATGTTGTCGATGAAAGAGTTAAACGCGGCGTCGATGTCTTCTGCGACCGCATATGACAGGTTAGGTGAACCCGGGTTATGGGTTGCGCTCGATCCAGGATCCAGCGCCACGGTTGTGTTTATCGTTTCTGGCGCTGTCTCACCGCCACAAGCGGAGAGGAGCATCGCCAGGATAATCATCAGCGCGAAAAGCCAAGAACGTTTACGTTTCATTATTAAATGACTCCTCATAAATATCGGTTACGGATCCGAATGACATTAGCATAGCTTAATCAAGTTGGCGTATAACTACATTTTCATATATGCAGTGGAAAACTGCGAAGGGGTATTTTACCGGACTTATAGTCAAATGGAAGTCGATGATTCCGCTGTTCGGCTGGCTGAAGTTCTCATAAACTGGTAGTGCATTAGGGGAGTATACTTTGGGAAACAGGGTGACCGCACGCTGGAGATTGGCCAGCACCACTTAATTGTTGTTTTTTAAGGTGACAGTCTGCGAGAATTAAAATGCGGGTCAGGTGTCGGGAGAGGTGCTGTGTTTCGCTGGAAGGATTGGTCAACTCAAGATACAATAATGGCATCAGGAAACTATGTGAGGAGTGCCGATGGACATACTAGGTAAGAGTGCGGTGTCAGTCGACGTTGGTGTACGCTTGCGCCAGCTGCGCGAGCAGAGAGGGTTATCAATAAGGGCGCTGGCCAGGCAAAGCGGGCTCTCGGCGAATGCACTGAGCTTGATCGAGCGGGGGCGCAGTTCTCCATCGGTTAGCACGCTTTACAAAGTAGCGGCGGCCATGAGTGTGCCTATCACCACTTTTTTCCAAACCGAGCCCGAGCTGCACGACGTGGTATATCTAAAAGCTGGAGAGCGGACGCGAGTACCTTTCACGCGCGGGCTGGTAGAAGGATTAGGGGGCGAGCAGTTCTCGGGGCGTGTGGAACCCTTCGCATTAACTCTTGAGAATGGAGCCAATAGCGGACCTCAGCCGATCGTCCACACAGGGCATGAATTTGTATTATGTCTCCGCGGGCAATTGGAATATCAGGTTGAGGACGAAATCTTCCTGCTAGAAGCCGGGGATACGCTGCTGTTTACTGCAAATCGCCAACATCGCTGGCGGAATCCGGGGCCGCTGGTAACGAATGCGATCTTTGTGCTTTCAGGTTTTACGGATGGTGAAGACCCGCACAGTCTTCGCCTCCTGGCTTTGGCCGAAGGTGAGTCAGAGTAGCTGCATCCTGAGCGCTTAATGAGCACCGGGGTTTCCC
>DAOWMX010000095.1 GCA_030642885.1 Anaerolineales bacterium
CCTGGTTACCCCCCGCTGGCGGACGCCATTCCACGTGGATCACAGGTGCATCCTGAGCCGACAGGCTTTCGGCAAACGATTCCACGCCCACATTAATTGCCGACAGCGAATCCTTCAAAACACTCAAATCTACAGGCGTGTGATCGTGGATCTCGGGTTCCGGCGATAGGGCTTGAATCAAGCGGCCCACATACCGCGCCGCGGCTTCGTTGCTGGTCCAGACTTTAGCGCCCGCTGCTTCGAGCTGTGAAATCTGCGCATCCAGACCTTGCGGGTCTTCATCGGTTCCGACGACGACCGCGACTACTTCTAGGTGGCGACCCTTCTTGCTGGCTGTCTCAAGTGCGCTCTGGATCGCAGGCGCCAGCTCGCTGGCGGGGTCGGGGTGTGCGCCGTGACCCAGGACCACGTCGAGCAGGAGCACAGCCACTTCAGGATCGGAAGCTTCCTGCTCCAGTCTGCGGATACGAAGGTCGTTGTCCATCATCGGGTGCAGACGGCCAACGGTGAACTCATCCTCGCCGAGATCGACGATGGTGTTCTCCTGACTGACTAACGCGTCGGGTAGGCGGAGTTCTTCCTTTAGTGGGACATTGGAATAAACACCAGGGATGTAAGCTTGCAGGATCAGCAGGGCTTCGTACGCCAATGTGCCTCCCGAGAAGAGGCCGCGCAGATAGCGTTGGGTTGATGAAAAAGCACTGACATCCACTTCTTTTGAGGGCGCAGCTTCGGAAGAAGCGGAAGCCAGCTTTACAGCCAGCTCGGCAGTTTCATCAAAGGAAGCCGCATAGAATACGTTTTCCACTTGGCGGACAGGGCTTGCATAGCCGATGAAATCCACGACCACGGGTTTTCCCGATAGACGGGCAGCTTGCACAAGTTTTTCTGCCACAGTTGCGGATGGGGGTTTGGAAATCAAGACGATGACTTGCGTATCAGGGTCACGCCGAAGGAGATCGAGCCCTTGAAATGCAGTGATCGCCTCCACCGCATCGGAGAGATCTCGTCCACCTGTCCCTATTGCGTGGGTGATGCCGCTTCCCAACTGGTGAATGCGTACACTCACCGCCTGCAGGCCTGTCCCTGATGCGGCGACCAACCCAATGGGTCCTCGACGCACCTGGTTTGCAAATCCCAGTCCGACGCCATTTACGATTGCGGTGCCGCAATCGGGACCCATCACCATTAACCCCTTCTCTCTTGCTTCTGTCTTGATCGCAATCTCATCCTCGAGAGTGACATTGTCGCTGTAGAGGAAGACATTTTTCTCCAGGCTAAGTACCGTTCGGGTGACGTCGGCAGCGTAGCGACCCGGCACTGAGATGAGCGCCCAGCGCGCGTCCGGTGCCATCTCGGCTGCAGTTTCGATGCTCTTTGGCCGGTATTCATGATCTGCAGCGAGGCGTCGGCGGGTAAGCAGGTCATCCACCTGATGGAGCGCGTCCAGCGCAACCTTCTCGCTTGGAGCTTGGACGACAATTAGCAAATCCTCCGGTCCGGCAGCTTGACCCTCGGGCGACAACATGTTGTTTTGACTGAGAATATTCTTGTTCGCCTCTGTCCCCATCACCACACCAGCATCGATGACATCGGGGAGAGCCGCGAGCTCTCGCTGCAGCTGCATGAGGATGACCGAGTCGTAATATGCACCAGATCGAATCTCTACTTTTGATATCATGGCAGCACCACAATCCTTGAAAAATTCACTTCGAGATGGTGATCCCACTAGAGGATCTTCAGGGCGATTAGCAGAATTATTCTATATCGCCCCTCGCTCCTGAAATTGTGCAACCTGCTCAATAGAGTAACCCAACATCTCTGTGAGCACCTCCTCTGTATGCTCCCCGAGCAACGGAGGAGGGTGCCGTAATTCGGCAGGCGTCTGCGCAAGTTTATACGGAAACCCGGTGAGGTGAAGCGGGCCGGCTTTGGGATGCTCCACTTCCAATATCATCTCCCTGGGCTGAACCTGGGGGTGATCGAAGACAGCGGCCACGTCGTTGATGGGACCGCAGGGCAGACCTGCATTGCGCAAGGCGCTTAGCCATTCACTCGCCGGGCGCGAGGCGATAACCTCACTGAGAATCTCCCCAAATTCAAACCGATGAGCTACACGGTCTCCATTCGTCCTGAAACGTACATCCTCGTGGAGATCCGGCCGATCAATGACCGCGCAGAAGGTTTCCCATTGAGGTTCGTTGGCGACGCCGAGGACGAGCCAGCCATCTTTCGCGCGGAAGGCTCCGTAGGGCGCCAGATTGGGGTGGTCGTTCCCCGTTCGGAGTGGATCGGTTCCTCCAATCAGATAGCTGGAGGCCACATTCGTTAAGAGCGCTGCCTGCGTATCGAAAAGTGAAACGTCGATGAATTGTCCCTCATTCGTTTGATCGCGGGCGCGCAGCGCAGCCAGGATGGAGGTCGCCGCGAACATGCCCGTAGTGATATCCACGATCGGCACGCCTACCCTTGAAGGGGGGCCTTCAACAGGGCCGGTGATGCCCATCATCCCCCCCTCGGCCTGGATAATCACATCATAGCCAGGTCGTCCGGCGTACGGGCCGGTTCGCCCATACCCACTGATGGAACAATACACCAGACGGGGATTGAGTTTCTTCATGTCTTCATAACCCAAACCCAGTTTTTCAAGCACTCCGGTCCGGAAGTTTTCCACGAGCACGTCACACAAGCTCGCTAAACGCTGAATGACTTCTTGCCCTTCGCTGCTCTTAAGATTAACGGTGATGCTGCGTTTATTGCGATTTACTGATAAAAAGTAAGTCGATTCGCCCAAGGCGTTGTCATCCGATTGCCCAACAAAAGGCGGTCCGTACCCGCGGCTTTCATCGCCGCTTCCAGGGCGCTCCACTTTTATCACGTCCGCGCCCAGATCTCCTAGCATCATGGTGCAATACGGCCCCGCCATTGCCCGGCTAAGGTCCAGTACTCGAACGCCTTTCAGTGGACTCATTTATGGTCTCCGTAAAACATGTGGGGATGTAAGCTTCCCATCCGCACGCGGCAAACTACTCAGGGAATCCCTCTTCTCGCTATTGTCGCACATATTCTAGAGTCATTCCAAATTCGCAGGCTCCAACATTGCTGTGAGGTACTGCTTAGGGAAGTTGTTTGGCTGACGAGAGAAATATATAAATTCTCATAAAGAAAGGACATCGTTGTGGTCATATTGATAGAGAATGGGGCTTATCGGATCCCATAACTAGTAATGCTGCGGCAGCAAGCAGCTTTGAGTAGATAGATCGTTTCTATGGAAATAATCTGTTGCTTTGAGAAAAATGTTCTTGGCATATCAATCTTTTACGTAGGGTTGTCCAAGCGCCTCGGGCGTTGCCGCACCCCATTTCGTCCTGAACCACTTCGTAGACATGAGCAGCAGGGCACCAAGCGTGATGGCGAAAGGCACCGTCCTCCAAATGTAGCGGGACATGAGCCCGGGGAGAAACAACTGTGGGTTAAGCGACAGCTGCCAGAGGGTGCCGAAAAGGATGGAACCACCCAGGAGGATGAAAGGATTCCACATTGAGAAGAAAACGAGAGCGAGGGCGATAAAGCCCCTGCCGAGAAGGAAGTTATAATTCCACACCGGGTTGTAATCCAGGGAGTAGATGGCGCCCGCAAAGCCCATCAACATCCCACCACCGACCACACACAGATAACGCGTCTTGGCGACGCTAATGCCTGATACCTCCGCGACCTCTGGATTCTCTCCGACCGATCGAATCCTTAATCCCAGACTCGTCCTCGATAATATAAACCAGATGATCACCGTCAAACCGATGGCTACGAAGAAGAAGGGGGAGAGCCCCAGGATCGTGGGGATCCTCTCCATCCCGAGTGGACCCGTGTAAGGGCTGCCGATGTACGTGGTGAGCCCGAAACCCAGGATCCATATTCCCATACCGCTTACCACTTGGTCCCCTCCGAGCGTTATGGAAAAAATTCCGTGGAGAAGTCCGATCAATCCTCCGACGGCAATTCCCACTAAGAAGCCGAGTAAATAGCTCCCGGTGGTTTTAGCGGTGATAAAACCCAGCGTAGCGCCGAAGAGCATGACGCCCTCGATGCCAACATTGAGAATCCCCGAACGCTGCCCAATGAGTTCGCCAAGTGCGGCAATGGTGAAGATGGTTGATGCATCTAGACTTCTAATGAAGAACTCCGCCATCAAGGCTCTCCTTTGGAATTTTCCCAAATAAACTTATACCTGTAGAAAAACTGGAAGGCGACGAGCGTAATCATCAATACGCCGAGCAGGGCGAAATCAACACCGAAACTCATGCCCATCTTCCCCTGTACGAACCGAGCGCCAATCGACAGCCCGCCAAAAAGCAGCGCCACAGGGATGGCTGCCAATGGATTCCCCCGAGAAATCAAACCGCAGATAATGCCATAAAAAGCAAGATC
Source organism: Anaerolineales bacterium (assembly GCA_030642885.1). Lineage (GTDB taxonomy): Bacteria > Chloroflexota > Anaerolineae > Anaerolineales > E44-bin32 > E44-bin32. The sequence goes on from DAOWMX010000095.1 coordinate 4,426, forward strand.
GCCGAAGTACCCATAATTCCTGGCGATTTTATAGACCCCTGGAACTGCGCCGAAGTAGTGATACCCGGCTAATCCAGCTAATGCTCCACCCATTATAAATACAAGCAATGGCATCGAGAAATTACTGATTCCGGCATATGCGGCTGCGGTCGGATTCTCACCGTACGCTCGAATTTCATAACCGATTTTAGTTTTGTGCAGCACGAAATGTAGCAGCAAAGCTGCCCCAAGCGCGATAAAGATGGTGAAAGGAATGCCAAAGATTAACGATGGCTGAAGGGATGGAGGCAACTCAAAACTTTCACCTCTTCCTCCAGGATTCATAAAGATGCCGCCTTCTTTAATGAAGAATGAAACTACCCAGAACATCATGAAATTTAACATCATAGTCACCACGATCTCATTGATGTTGTATTTCCCTTTTAGGAATCCTGCGATCCCGCCAATAAACGCGCCTCCAAGCATTGCCGCGATCAACATCATCAATATCACCAGCGTGGTGGGAAGTTCGGCGGATTGAAATTCTTTAACCCCCAGCGCAAGCAGCACAGCATAGGCGGCTAATGATCCCGCGTAGAGCTGACCGGCCATACCTATGTTCCATAATCCAGCTGCAAATGGGATGATGAAAGCATACGTGCAAAGCAAAATGAAGATGGATCTATTCATCGTTAATGGCAGACCGAAGGGGTTTGCAAACGCGTAGGAGAAGATTTCAGCGTAGGCGGTGAGCGGATTGACCCCTGCGAGTATAAAAATGATGCTGAAGATGGCAAGAGCTACGATGATGGCAAGAATGGAAATTCCCGTTGCCTGCCAGCCAGACAGCGATACTCTCCTCTCCAGTTTAAGTTCGTGGCTGCCTATCTTCATGCTGATTCCTCATCCAGATGGATTCCTGCCATCATGGCGCCGACAAGCTCACGTTTTGCATCCTCCCCGGGTAGGATACCCATGAACTCTCCCTCATAGATCGGCGCAACCCAATCGCTGAGCGATAACACCTCATCCAGGTCCTCGGAGATGAGCAAAACACACGCTCCTTCCTTTTTCGCGTCGATGAGTTTATTGCGAACAAACTCTGTAGCCCCAACATCGAGACCCTGTGTGGGTAAATCCACAATCACAAGGCGTGGCTTTCGGGAGAGGACACGCGCCAGGATGAGCTTCTGAAGATTCCCTCCAGAGAGGCATTTTGCCACGATGTCGACGTTTGGAGTGATAACGTCGTACTCTGCGATGATGTCGTTGGTGAGCTCGCGGATCTTCTTAGTGTCAAGAACGCCGCGTCGGTAATATTCATGATCGAAGTAATAATTCATCGTTACATTTTCAACCAGGGAGAAATCTGCAATCGAGCCCATGGCGATACGATCCGCGGGGACATACCCAATTCCCAGCCTCCATCTTTTTAAACTGTCGGCAAATGTGATATCTACCTCGTCCAGCGAAACGCTGCCTCCCTCTGGCTTGCGAAGCCCGGCAAGCACCTCCACCAACTCGCGTTGCCCGTTACCTGAGATTCCCGCTACCCCGAAGATCTCTCCTTCACGTATTGAGAAGGAGACACCATTCAGCGCCATGACACCTTTATCGGAGAAGGCAGAGAGGTCATTGACCTGAATAATTGTCTCTCCCTTTTCTACCGTAGTCCTTTGAGTCCGAAAAATAACATCTCGTCCAACCATTTCCTTAGCTAGACTCTGCTCTGTAGCTTCAGATGTGTCGATGCAGGAGACAACCTTTCCCTTTCGTAATACCGTCACGCGATCGCTTATTTGTAAAACGATGGGAAGTTTGTGGGTGATGAATGGGACGATGGCAAGGTCGCCTTCGGACATAGCTTTGATGGAGATGAGAAGTTTTTCGGTTTCGACCGGGGTTAGGGCGGAGGATGGTTCGTCAAGTATGAGAACTTCTGCGCCACGATAGAGCGCCTTAATAATCTCCACCAATTGTTTCTCGCCTTCAGAAAGCTGCCAAACTTTTGCGTTCAGATCCAGGCTGAATCCATACTTTTCGCAAATTTCAAGCACCTCTTGTTCAGCTCGCTTCAGATTGAGTATTTTCCCGGCGCGGGGATGCCCGAGGATGATGTTTTCGATGACGCTGTGAGCGGGGATGAGTTTGCGATGCTGATGGACCATCCCGATTCCTAGGTCGATAGCATCGAGGGGAGATTTGAATCTGACCTCTTCTCCACCTATGAATATCTCACCCTCGTCAGGTTGATACTGTCCAAAAAGGATTTTCATCAAGGTGGTTTTTCCGGCACCATTTTCCCCTAGAACGGCGTGAATCTCACCCAACCGTATCTTAAAATCGATCCGATCATTGGCGACCACGCCTGGGAACCGCTTTGTAATCCCTCGCGCTTCCAATATTGTGTGACCACGTTTTATGTTTTCTGGTAGCACCTTATACACTTGTCCCTTTTTAACTGAACAACGCTAATCCAACAGCTAAGTTTAAATGGGTCTTCTTACAGGAACTGAGAATTCGATACGACGGATACCCGCATTCGCCCCGGGAAATTGTCTCCAATCAGGTCTGGTCATAGGCATGAGCCCCCCGCACTCTGGGTTGTTCCTAAGATTGGGAGACTCATGCTTGCAGTTTACGAAAACTCACTATGCATCGACGGCGGCGTAAGGATTCACTGGTTTCTGATCTACTCCAGAACCGTTACTCCAGCCAGATCGAAGTTGAAAAGTGACAGGAGCCACTCATCGGTCTGCATCTTATTGGCAGGCTTGACCTCGGTTCCTTCAGGCGGAACCGGTGTGTCTGCAAGGTCCAATCCAGTCCCATTGCTGATGAAGGCATGCATCTCGAATGGATCCCAATCCCCGGCGATCATCTGGGCTCTTCTTTCCTCAACGAGACTTACAATCTCAGCCGGGATCAACGGGAGCGCTGCTGGGCTGATGGCGTCGACACCGACTTTGTTGTCGTTCATGATGTCCACAGTGGGGACTTCAGTGCCATCTGCCAGGACGATAGAATCGTTCATGCCCAGGTAGAGAACAGTCTCTGGGTTCTTCTCGCCGGCGAGGAACTCCGTAATCATATGGTCATAGAGGACTTCCCAGCGGGTGTCAAATGAGACAGCCACGGTGTCTGTGTCCGACCATCCGTAGAAGCCGACAATGTCCATGTCCTTACCGATGAACCAAATTCCCTGCTCTGAAGCAACATCTAGAGGGGATCCGGAATCCGTTTGTTGTGTTAATACATCCACATCGTATTGCGTGATCAGCGTTTCGGCGATATCGCGCTCCTCTGTGGGGAGATACCAATCCCCTACGTACTTCACGTAGATATCGATATCTTTCCCGAGCAGCTCTGCCGCATCCTGCACACCGAGGATAAAGCCATTCTGCCGCCTGATCACCTGAACAGATGGGAACGCCGAGACGATGCCGATACTACCCGTTTCGGTCAATGCGCCAGCGATGAGCCCTTCCAAATAGAGCGCCTGGTATTGCCTGGGGAAGAGGCGAATGAAGTTTTGTTTTGTGGTTAGATCACTGGCGATGATC
>DAOWMX010000134.1 GCA_030642885.1 Anaerolineales bacterium
CACTTCGCTCGCATCCGGTGCATGTTCAAGTGCGTTTGCTACCACGTTTAACAATACTTGCTTCAGTCGATCACGGTCACCTACCACGCGTGCCTGGTCCTCGCCCCCAATGCGCACGTTGACCCTTCCTCCCGCAAGAACCTTTGCTTGCCGATACACTTCCAACATCAATGTATCAAGCTCAACCGGGTCACTTGAGAAAGGGAGTTTTCCTGTCTCAGCCTGTGCCAGCAATAGCAGATCACGTACAAGTCGGGTAAGACGATCGACTTCTGAGCTGATCGCATCCAAGGACTCCTCATCAGCTACACCAAATTGACGGATAAGATCGACATTTCCCCGGATCGCGGTTAGAGGCGTTCGAAGTTCATGCGACACGTCAGCGAGGAATCGTTTCTGGGTATTGATAAGCCCTTCCAGTCTTTCCATGGTTGCATTGAAAGCTTGAATCAACCTTCCCACTTCGTCCGTCTGCTGTCCTAAGAGAGGAATTCTTCGTGAGAGATCATCTGTGGCCGTAATTTGAATTGCCGTCTGAGTAACTTGATCGAGTGGGCTCAGCGCTGCACCCGCCACTAAATACCCGATTATCGCGGCAACTATCAACGCCATTAGTTCTCCCACCAGAAGCATTAGCAACAGCGTCTGAGTGACCAAATTTACAGTCGCCAGAGATGTACCAAGCTGTAAATACCCCAAAACTTCATTCCCGGGCGATGATACAACGGGTACTGTTAGTATTCGGTAATCTACGCCTAGAATATTTTTAGTGCTGAAAACATTTTCATCCATGGACAGATTTGTAGGATCTAAGGCGCTTTCCACTGGTGGCGCATTTTCTGACTGCCACACGATCTCCCCATCATCCCGCAATATCTGAACCGACACATTGGAAGTTAGATCCAATGCCCTGAGGGTAATTGCCAAATCCTCTGGAATTCCATCCGCCATCGCAAGCAGGATGTCGTCCGCAGTGCGATCAAGTGTTTTTTCTATCTGGTTTATGAGGTTAAAGGAGAGCGAAATATAAACTATGCTACCGAAGAGGACCAATACAACAGCAAGGACAGCAGTATACCAGAGCGTTAAACGAGCACGAAGAGTCACGAATTTTCTCGAAGCACGTATCCAACACCTCGCACAGTATGGATTAGGCGCGGTTCTCCTTCAGATTCGGTCTTTTGTCTCAGGTAGCGCACATATACCTCGATGATGTTGCTCTCTCCCCCAAAATCATAGCCCCATACACGGTCGAAGATAAGATCTCTAGTGAGAACTTGTCGCGGGTTGCGCAAGAAGAGCTCTAAAAGTTCATACTCCTTTGCGGTCAGTTCGACTTCCCGCTCGCCTCGAAAAACCTGATGGGTCCCCGTATCCAGCTGCAGATCGACAAATGTTAGAATTTCCGGCGATTCCGTCTTAGCGCGCCGAACAAGCGCTCTGATTCGCGCTAATAGTTCGTTTAGCGCAAATGGTTTAACAAGATAGTCATCTGCACCGGCATCCAAGCCCAGTACGCGATCGGAAACCGATTCTTTCGCAGTAAGCATTATTATTGGCAAATCACTGGCGGCGCGCAATCTCCGGCACACTTCCAATCCATCCAACCCTGGTTCTATCTCAGGAAGCATCCAATCGAGTATGACCAGATCTGGAGCGTTATCCCTTGCAACTTGAAGCCCTTCTGTCCCGTTCACAGCCGTTAGAACGCGGTATCCCTCGTACGCCAAACCTCGGCGCAGAAATTGCAGTATTCGTTCTTCATCTTCGACGATCAATATCTTCTCATGCATTGAACACCTGGTTCCTCGTCGCCGAGTTTATCATGCAAAGCCCCCGATAGTGTCTGGGGCAAAATCCCCTGTTTCGCTTGGCGCCCCGGCGATCGCGCACCATCCTGTAAGAAAGCATCCCCGCAGGGGAGGGCGAAGCGGATAGGCCGCAACGCCGCAGGGATACCCAGCTTGGTAAAACTTCATCTTAATCAGGTTGACTTACAACTAGCAGACTTTATACCACAGCGCTGGATGTAATGTATAAAGCCGCCACTGAGGGCGGCTTTATGTTCGTTCTTTGTGGTTGCACTACGCTAGTTCGATCGTAGCACCTGCTGTCTCAAGTTTGTTCTTTGCATCATTCGCAGCTTCTTTGCCTGTCTGCTCGAGAACCTTCGCTCCCGCTGTTTCGGCGAGGTCTTTTGCGTCTTTCAAGCCAAGCTGAGTGATCTGGCGGATGGCCTTGATTACATCAATCTTCTTAGGTCCAACATCCTTAATAATCACATCGAATTCGGTCTTCTCCTCCGCATCTTCACCTGCTCCTGCTGCGGCTCCAGCAACGGCGGCAACAGCAACCGGCGCTGCAGCTGAAACACCCCACTTCTCTTCCAGCAACTTAGTGAGTTCAGCAGCCTCAAGTATGGTTAGTTTGCCGAGGTCCTCTGCAATTTTTTCAATGTTTGCCATTGTTTACGATCTCCTTTTGATTATTTTTCCAATACAAATTATTCTTGAGCTTATTTTTACGCTGCTGCAGCTTCTTTTTCAGAATACGCCTTTACAACGGTCACTACTTGGCGCACAGAACCCGATAATGCCCTGGTGATCTGAGATGCCGGTGCCTGTAACACACTAAGTAACTGCGCTTGGATAACGGGCATCGGCGGCAGTGCTGCCAAGCTCTTCACTCGGGCGCTATCGAATAATTCTCCGTCGATGACCGCACCCTTTACCTGAAATGCTTTTGTCCCTTTGGCGAGGTCAACGATTGCTTTCGCCAATCCTGTGACATCTTCGTTTATCGCCCCGATCGCTGTTGGCCCGTCAAGGCTACCCTCTGGTTGCGGTATCCCGACATCATCTATCGCTCGCTTTGCCAGTGTATTCTTGATTACGTAGAACTCTCCGCCGATCTCGCGAATGCTGCCCCTCAGCTCTTCGAGTTCCTTAACACTCAACCCTGTATTTTCCGTGAAAATCAAAGCAGTATTCCGATTAAAGATGTCCTTGTACTGAGCAACTAGTTCTTCTTTCTGTTCTCGTGTGATTGCCAATTCCTCTCACCTCCTTGGAGAAAAATAAAATTAGCCTCTGCTTCGCGATGACTATTGAAGCAAAGGCTACGAAAGAAAGCGTTGTTTGGCGATCTTACTGCTTTCAAGCCTTCACCTGGGCAGGAGATTAAGCCGTCAATTCGTGACTCGGCACCTGCTGTCTTCGGCGAAGCGGTGTGTTCTTTTCCGGGAAAGGGTTCTGTCTCAGTTCACTCCTGTGCCTATTCTACCACCGCGATTGCTGCGCTGGGCTCAATTCGTATCCCCGGTCCCATCGTGCTCGTGACTGTGATCGTCCGGAAAAACGCGCCCTTTGACGCGGCTGGCTTTGATCGCCGCACCGAATCAATAAGCGCAGAAAAATTCTCGAACAGCATCTGCGTTTCAAATGAAGCTTTACCAATAGGGACATGCAAGTTGGCAGTTTTATCCGTTCGGAATTCTACCCTTCCCGCCTTCAGTTCCTTAATCACACGCGGCAGATCCTCCTCGGGAACAACGGTTCCAGCCTTTGGGTTTGGCATTAATCCGCGGGGTCCTAGTATCTTTCCCAGTCGCCCTACCGTGCTCATCATTTTCGGCGTTGAGACTGTGGCGTCGAACTCGAACCAACCATTTTGGATTTGTTTAATAATTTCATCGTCGACGATATAATCCGCGCCTTCTTTTTGAGCCTCTCGTGCAGCATCGCCCTCTGCAAACACTAGGACGCGAACGGTTCGCCCAAGACCATGCGGCAGCATTACGGTGTCTCGCACCTGTTGATCGGCATGTCGTGTGTCGACACCGAGCCGCATGTGTACTTCAATGGTGCCGTCGAACTTCGTAAACGAAGTCTCCCGTGCCAACTTCAGCGCTTCCATCGGTTCGTATTGTTTCGTCCGATCTATCTTCGAAAGCGCTTCGTTATACTTTTTCCCATGCTTTGGCATTTCAAATACTCCCTGTGGTCCTCACGGGTTGGTCTACGCCAGCCCTCCCACTAATTTTCAAGCGTACCCTCGACAACGATACCCATATTTCGCGCTGTCCCCTCTATCTGGCGCATTGCTCCTTCGATGTCGACAGCGTTTAAATCCTTCATCTTGATTTCAGCAATTTCACGAACTTGATTCCGTGTGACCTTACCAACCTTTTCCCGGTTTGGCTCGCCAGACCCCTTCTCAACGCCTGCAGCTTTGCATAATAGAACTGCGGCGGGGGGGGTCTTCAATATAAACTTGAAGGAGCCATCGACGAAAATGGTGATCTCTGCTGGGATAATTTCGCCTGTCTTGCTTGATGTTCGCGCGTTGTACTCCTTGCAAAAAACCATAAGGTTGATGCCGTGGGGAGCCAGCGCTGGCCCAATCGGTGGTGCCGGATTGGCCTTTCCCGCTTCGATTTGTAGCTTAACAATTGCCTTAATCTTCTTTGCCACGTAGTTTACTCCTCTTGTGGTTTTAGCGGGCAGAATGGCCCTCCCACGTGCGATCTCTTTAGATCACGCTTTATCAACTTGCAGGAAGTCTAACTCTACAGGTGTTTCACGACCGAAAAACGAGACCATCACACGAACCATTGCTCGCTCCATATCTATGTCCTCTACGGTCCCTATGAAATCATTGAATGGGCCATCGATAATGCGTACTTTTTGTCCGATTGAATACGCCAATTTAATGCGCGGGGCATCCGCTTCCATACGTTTAACGATTTTAGCTACTTCCTCCGGTCGCAATGGGGTCGGCTCGTTGCCCATCCCAACAAATCCGGTCACGCCCGGAGTATTGCGCACGACATACCACGAATCCTCATCCAAGATCATCTGAACAAGAATGTACCCTGGGAAAACACGTCGCTCCACGGTTCGGCGTTTTCCATCTTTGACCTCGATCTCTTCCTCAGTAGGAACGACTACATCAAAGATCTTATTCTTCATGTCCATCGTCTCGATCCGCTGCTCGAGGTTGTAACGGACCTTGTTCTCATATCCGGAATAGCAGTGAATCACAAACCATTCCCGGTCACTCGCAGCCTCTTCTTCCCTCTCTTCTGCGGCTTCAACAGCTACTGTTGGTTGCTCATGACCATCCGCGACTTCAAGCGTCTCCTCTGGTTTTTCAGCAACGGACTCCTCTTCGCTTTCTTCCGCTGCTTCCAATTCAGACTCCGCTTCCGCTAGCTCAGGAGCATCATTCTCGAAATCCGCAGGGGCATCTTCCACGGTGACGGAATCATTCTCCACCGTTGTTTCATCTTCGGATTCATCACTTTCGACTGGAATCAAATTATCTCCAGTGGATTCGGTGATGGCATCTTCAGATTCAACCTCGGCCGGCTCTTTCTCGGCCAAGCGCCCATCCGCGTCTTCCGATGCCTCGATTACTTCATCTACCGAGGTTTCTGATTCTTTGCTGGCATCCTCAAGTTTCTCCTCTTCGCCCGATATCACTTCTTCGATCTCGGGTTCGTTCTGAGGATTACCGTCTTCCTTTAGATGTTCTTTCATTATTGTTATTCGCCAATCTATCCAAGGCTGATGATAAAACCCATCACCCTTGAGAAAATATAATCCAAGCTACCCAGCAGCACACTCATAAATGCGACAACGATCAATACAATGATCGTTAACTTGGTCGCCTCAGGACGTGTAGGCCAGGTGACTTTCTTCAACTCCGCTCTTGTCTCGTGCAAATAGCGGACTACGGGATTTGATTTCTTCTTTGAGGCGGCTTTAGATTTTGCCACTCAAACGCTCCTCAGATTAAACGACGCCATTGGCCTTCAGGCGTCGCAGCTCGATCAGGCAGGCGAGGCAGGACTCGAACCCGCAACCCCCGGTTTTGGAGACCGGTGCTCTGCCAAATTGAGCTACTCGCCTGTGCGGGGTTTTTGCAACCCCTACTTGGTCTCGCGATGCAATGTATGCTTTCGGCAACGCTTGCAATACTTCTTAAATTCCAAACGACCCGGGTCATTTCGACGATTTTTCTCGGTCGTGTAATTTCGTTCCTGGCACTCGGTGCATTCCAGGGTAACGACTGGGCGAACATCTTTCTTGGCCATATTCTAATTTCTGCGCCAATTTGAACTATCCTAGGCGCAATTCTCCTACTCAATTATGTCTGTGATAACGCCCGCGCCAACCGTCAAACCGCCTTCGCGGATCGCAAACTTCGAACCTTTCTCCAATGCCACCGGCGTGATCAGCTCCACCGTCAGGTTCACATTGTCCCCAGGCATCACCATCTCCACACCTTCCGGCATCTCGATCGTGCCCGTCACGTCCAACGTCCGAATGTAGAACTGCGGCCGATACCCATTGAAGAACGCCTTGTGCCTGCCCCCCTCTTCCTTCGTCAGCACATATACCTCACTCAGGAACTTCGTGTGCGGC
>DAOWMX010000320.1 GCA_030642885.1 Anaerolineales bacterium
CAGCGGATTCTGGGGCACCGCGAGCGCCTCGCACAACAGGCCGAACGCCTGGGGGTCAAGGACCGCTATCAGGACGCCACGGGAGATGCTCGCTATATCGACCTGCCCCCGGTTCGCGTGGTCGACATGCGCCAGGAGCTGAAATCTGGCAATCGTTCGATCTTCAGCAGAGCGCTGCAGAAAGCGCTCGACGAGACTCTTCAGGCGGGCCATCAAGCTATCCTCTTTCTCAACCGCCGCGGTTCTGCAACTTACATATTCTGTCGCGATTGCGGCTGGGTCGCGCAATGCCCTCGATGCGACACACCGCTCACACATCATACAAATGCCAGCCGGCTTACCTGCCATCACTGCGGCTATGCAGTTAAACCCAAAAAGCTATGCCCAGCGTGTGGTGGCTCGCGCGTCAGAGAGTTTGGGGCAGGCACAGAACGTGTCCAAACCGAGGTCGAACAACTCTTCCATCAGGCTCGCACAATTCGCTGGGATTGGGACTCCACACGCTCTCGAGGTTCACACGATGTAATCCTTGCCCATTTCGCGGCGCACCGCGCTGATGTGCTGATCGGAACGCAGATGCTGGCCAAAGGGTTAGATCTCCCACTCGTGACGCTCGTCGGCGTTGTCTCCGCCGATACAGGTTTATACCTGCCTGATTTCCGCTCAGCCGAACGCACATTCCAAGTACTCACGCAGGTCGCCGGACGCGCCGGGCGCGGTCTCCTGGGGGGGCGGGTCGTTCTACAAACCTACCAACCTGATCACTACGCCATTCGAGCTGCATCCAAGCACGACCATGACGCTTTCTACCAGCAGGAACTCCGCCATCGTGAGGAATTGAGATACCCTCCCTTCACCCGCCTGGTGCGGCTTGTTTACCGGGATACATCAGGCAGCCGAGCGGAAGAAGAGGCAGCGCGTCTTCATGGCACAATGAAAGCAAAGATTCAATCTACGGACCAAAAGATCGACCTAATCGGTCCCGCTCCCTGCTTCTTCAAGCGCATTCGCGGCCAGCATCGTTGGCAGATCATCCTGCGGGGAAGCGACCCGGCGTCGGTCGTCCCGGACGAATTCCCCAAGGGATGGAGTATTGACGTCGATCCAATCAACCTGCTTTAACGGCCCTTCACAAATTCAACCCTGGAGCCCACCATGAGCGAAGTTCGATCTTTTCTTGAGCGCCACCTGCAGAGTATTTTCGAGAGCGACCGCCCCACCTACCACGAAACCACAGACGCAAATCTGACCCTTTACGAATGGTATGTTACGCCACATCGCATCGAAGGGCTGCCGTTCCACGACTTCATGATGACCGAGGCCGACCGGGATGACACCGCCGGGATTGCACTTGACCCGCAACCAGAGGGCAGTTCCGCACAGGAAAAAGGACGCGTTCGATTTGATTTGGTCAACTACCAGGAACAAGTCTTTGGCGAGTCAGCGGTCTGCTCTTACACCCTCCTCATCTCAAAAGGAACAACCAGCGGGGTGGAAGTTCTAAGCTACAACGAGAGCCGTGTGCTTGTGAAAACTGACGGTTCCTGGAAGGTTGTCCATGTGCATAAATCCCCGAGTTGGGATGCCCCGTTCCAACCACCTGCATGGGGATCATCGGCGACCTTGAATTAGGCGTTTAGCCAAGTCATGATGTAAAATAAAGATACCAAAATGAACCATTACCATTCACAACCATGCTTCGTCCCACCAGCATCAGATCAACAGCACCCGCTCGCGTCTCTTCGTCGAAGGAGCAAATTCCCATGTTAAAAGTCATTGCCGACAGCACTTGTAACTTATCCCAAGAGATCATCGATGAATATGACATCCGTATCGCCCCGATCCCGATTCAATTCGGCGATGAGACCTTCGAAGAGGGTGTGGATATCGATCGCGATTTCTTCTATAAAAAAATTGAAGAGACGGGTATCATGCCGACCTCATCCCAACCCACACCCGCCTGGTTTGGGCGCTACTACAAAGAGCTTCACAAGCAAGGGCACTCCATCCTGGTGATCACAATCACCGAAAAACACAGCGGAACCTTCAACTCGGCAACCGTGGCAAAGTCGTTAGCCCCCGAGGCAGACGTGCAAGTCTTTGATTCAAAAAGCATCTCTCTGGGCACGGGCTGGATGGTGTTAGAAGCAGTTAGGGCGATCAAAGCTGGAGTTGCTCAATCCGATGTTGTGAGCCGAATCGAGGCGATCCGAGAACGGGCAAGGCTCTTTATGACACCGGCGACATTGAAATACCTGCAGATGAGCGGTCGAGTTGGGACACTGCAAGGAGCGTTGGCGTCTCTTCTCAGCATTAAACCGATCATCCAACTCAAAGATGGTCTCCTGGAAGCAAGGGAAAATGTTCGCACTCGGGGAAAAGCTCTCGACCGGATAATCGATCGTCTTGAGGAAGCCGTAGGCACCACGGCCCCCGTTAATCTGGCCGTCATCCATGCAAGAGCTCGGCA
>DAOWMX010000023.1 GCA_030642885.1 Anaerolineales bacterium
TCGGTCGTGATTACCTTTCCATGATAGGTGTCTGCGAAGGTCTTGCCCTTCGAAACCGTTTCCTCCCTTGCCGGACTCAGTTTAGATAAAATTGAAATCATTGAGCTGAGCGGACGGCTGACAGGATGCTCCCCGAGTCCAATGCTTATGTAAAGGTAGATCCAACGACCATATACATAACCATGCAGACGGTCGAACAAGGTCGCTCCCTTGACCCCTTGCCATGCCTTGAAAAATTCCCTTGTCGAGCGGTTCATGAACACCCCTCCCACTTCTTTCCCCCATGTCTTCGTGGTAATCTGTCTCGCCAACCCTGCCGATGTGTTCTTGTTCAGAATACGCCAGCATCATACAAGAAACCAAGTGCTCACAAGAGTGAACTGTGACACAGATTCGGTGGTTGGAAATCACGAACTAATGACACTGGGTCGATGCCACCAGAAAGAATTTTATCCCCATCCTCGATGGCTGCAAAATGCAACCTTTCAATCTTTTTATTTACAGTTCATTTTCTTCAAGGCGTACAGGCCGGAAGATCTGTGAGGGGTTAATAGCACCTAGGAGACATTGCGCTATTCGTTTGAAGGATTACAATTGCCGTATAAACTTTTTAGGACAATATCCATGCGTAGTTGTCCACATTGCAACAAAGAGATTCAAGATGAGGCGGTGTTCTGCCGCTTCTGCAGGCGCGACATAGATCCCCCTCTCTGGCTTACGAGCTTGCACAAGTGCCCATTCTGCGCCGAATGGGTCGAACGCGGCATCGACCGCTGCCCACTTTGCGGCAGAGAACTTTCAACAGAGCAACCATTCAGCGTTGACGTTGGAGAGAGCGAAGCCTCCGCAAGCCTCCTGTCGCGTTTGAAACCGAGCATGGATAAGGAAGAAGGAAGCGCTGAGGATGTTTTTCTCGAGGATGAAGACGCTGACGAGGCAACTTTTACGAGAGCCCCTCAAGAAAAGATAAAGATTCCTCCCGTTCCTGTGGAGGGCGAGGAGGGGTTAGCGGTTCTCCATGAACGCCGCCTCGATTCAGACAGGGATTTCGATCCACTGGCGGATCTCCTCCCTAGCACTGATGAAGAAACACCTGAAGAGGACCAAGAGCAACGATCTTTTCCAACGGCCATTATCATCCGCTGGGCTCTCATCCTTGCCGGTATCATTGCCACCACCGCAATCGCGGTCATCGCTTTCAGACGCCTTGATTTGTCTTCGTTTTTCGCTTTCCGGGAAGGAACGCCAATCTCAACCAGTGCCCCCACTATTGCGCCGACGACTTCGTCTGCTCTTGCAACACCGTCAGAGGGGAGTCCTTCCCCGGAACCTACGGCAACCCCCGCACCTGATGACGTGGTTTGCGTGCGATGGGATGAGATTTCGCTTGATTCCGAGGGTGAAACCCTATGTGCATATGGGGTGATCAAACGGTGGTTCCAATCGGGTGAAATTCCCTACGTTGCCATCTTCACCGAAGAAATGGGCACTTTCGAGATCATCGACTACACTAGAACCTACCCCGAATTCACATCGGGCACATGCGTCATGGTTGAAGGTGAGGTCGAGATCATGCGCAATGTTCGCCCCTTCATCGACGCTGACGGCACTTTGAGCGCTTGCGAACCCGGTCTCGAATAAACTGCGAGGGAATAGCTCGCACCCCCTCTAAATCCTCTCCATTTTTCATACCAGGAATAACATCGCCACACCACTGACAGCTACTACCGTTCCGACGACTGCTCGCCATCCAATGTGCTCCTTGAAGACGATTTTCCCGACAGGGAGCAGAATAATCGGCGCCAGGCTCATCAATGTTGTGGCTACAGCAACAGGCGTGTGTTGAATGGCAACCAGTGAAAGCCAGACACCAAGAAATGGTGCGGCCAGGGTGCCCATGAGGAGGAAACTGCGCGCTCGGCCTGAGTGCCATACACTGTCGATGGTCACCTTAGCTTGATTCATTAAGAGCGCAATAATCCACATGATCACGGCCGCGCTGAATATCCTGATCAAGTTGCCGGACAGTGGGGATACCCCTGCGTTCAACCCGACTTTCGAGGTGATCAGCCCTAGCGCCTGGCCTACCGCCCCGCCGAGCCCGAAAAGCAGCCCTTTGAGATAATTCCGATTCTGCCCATCCGCCTGGCTAGGTTTCCTGCGATCAAGGATAACCGTTGAAACCCCCAGAACTGTTACCCCAATTCCCAGAACTTGTAATGGTGTTAGCCGCTCGGCAAGGAATATCCACGAGAAGATCATGCTGAAAACGGGGGCTAGGCTCATAAGCAGCATCGAGAGCCGGGGACCAATCCACACAAATGCCTGGAAAAGGAAAGCGTCACCGAGGACCAACCCAATGACTCCCGATAGCGCAAACCAAAACCACGTCTCCGGTTTTACATTTACTGGAAGCAGCACACCATTAAGGGCCAAATGGGTAACAGCGAGGAAAATCGTCGCTAGCAAAAGCCGGACTCGGTTTACTGCTACCGAGCCCAACTCGCGACTGGCGAACGTAAAAAATGTGGATCCGGCAGCCCAGAGGATGGATGTTCCCAGCGCCGCCAGACCACCTATTGTATTCAGCAAGACATTACACCGCTAAACTATCAATTGAGATTACGGGGGAAAAATATACAAGCTCATTCGATGGCAAAAACAAGCGGACCATTCACTCGTCTTCATCTTCATTGTTATCGCCAAGAAATTCCTTGAAGACTTCCAGGCGGCGGTTCATCTCAGTATCATTGCGCATTCGTTCTAACAAGCGCCACCCCGGTTGCTCTTCAGAATCATCCTGCGTATGCCTCGACTTTGAATATTCGTCCAGGATTCCTGTACCTTTCATCACGAAGTAAACCACTGCCAGCATGATCACGATATACGGCAACATATTCAATACCTCCATGCCCTGAAAGCAAGAGCGTCCATCAACAACAGGGTCTCATATCTCTATTTCACTCAAGGATTCAACAACGCGTGATGGTCGGTAAGGATACCGACTCAGGTCGTCGCGAGAAGCGATGCCAGTGAGCACCAGAATCGTTTCCAGCCCACTTTCAACACCCGCGATGATATCCGTTTCCATCCGATCCCCGATCATCACCGTATTTTCAGTATGTGCTCCAAGGAAGTTCAAAGCAGCCCGCATCATAAAGGGGTTAGGTTTGCCGATGAACATGGGGCGTACCCCGGTTGCTTTCTCGATTAGTGCCGCTAATGCTCCTGTCGCTGGCACGATCCCGCTCTCTGAAGGTCCTGATGGATCGGGATTTGTAGCGATAAACCGGGCACCCTCCGCGACCAATTGGACCGCTCGTGTGATCGAAACCATATTGTAGCTCAGCGTCTCGCCGAGAACGACATAATCTGGCGTGGTGTCTGTAGTTACATATCCGATTGAATACATTGCGTCAGTGAGACCACTCTCACCGATCACAAATGCCTTCCCCTGTGGGTGCTGGGAGTCGAGAAACCAGGCAGTTGCCATAGCTGAGGTGAAGATCTTTTCGCTGGGGATGTCCAACCCCGTCATATGAAGGCGGTGAGAAAGATCAGGTGGTGTATAGGTCGAGTTATTTGTCAGGACAAGGTATCCAAGGTCGTTATCCTGCAGAGCGCGAATAAAATCGGTCGCACCTGGAATCAGCTTACGTCCGCTCACGAGCACCCCATCCATATCAATGAGATAATTCTTAATCACCCGTTCTTCCATGCCAATTCCTGTTTCGGTTCTCATTAGTAATTTGTTGTTCGACATATTCTACACGACAACCTATTGTAAGCCGTGTTCCACTATTTGGTAAACTTTCTTATGGGCTCGCTCGGATCCGTTATCACTGAAGAAACGTACTCGCTGCGTGCAGGTTTCTATGCGGACCGGGGCAACAGCGTCCCATAAAGATCGAGAATTTGATCTGTGATCTGAGCCCAGTCGTATCCCTTTGCATAAGCTGCAGCCTGGCTTCCCAGCCGTGTGAGTAGAACGTCATCCTGAAATAGACGAGCCAGTCTGTCAGCGAGCGCATCCACATCTCCGGCAGGGACATGGAAACCTGTCTCGCCGTCTCGAATAAGGAATGCCAGACCTCCCGTTTCCGAGGCGACGACAGGCGTCCCACATGCCATAGCCTCCAACGCTACCAGGCCAAATGACTCATAATGAGACGGAACGACGACAATTTCCGCAGCGGAGTAATAATATTTCAGGATATCCTGGTCGCACTTGCCCAAGAAGGAGACGACGTCACCCAGACCCAGAGATTCACAAATATTTTGTAACCTGATCATCTCCTCGCTGGAATCCTCTGCACTTATGTTCGCGTCTCCTCCGATCACAAGAAGACCGAAGGGGATGATCCGAAAAACACCCTTTTCAACGAGTTGCGCAATCGCGCGAAGCAAGGTTTCGATGCCTTTCAAAGATTCAATCCGGCCCACGAAGAGAATAATCCGCTTATCCTGAGGAATCCCTGCGAACTCTTTCGCTTCATCCTTGGCTATAGGGTAGAAATGACTCGTATCAACACCAGGTGGGATTACTACCACTTTCTCAGTCCCTATTTTGTATAGCCATTGGATTTGGGCGACCTCGGCTTGTGTGGCGGCGACAACGCGGTCAACCTCACGCAGTAAACGTTTTTCTGCATCCACACGAATCGTTGATTCTGCATCCTGCTCGATGCGAGCCACTCGATTTTTCATGACAGCCAGGGTGTGAAACATCTGGATAACGGGCGTCGACCAGAGATCGCGCAGATCCAGCGCCGCAAGCCCGGAGAGCCAGTAATGTGAATGGATGAGATCATAGGTCAGTTTTTTCGCTTGCGAAAATTGAAGAATCCCTTCCATGAATAGAGGGAGATACTCGACCAATTCCGTTCTAGCCAGGGGAACTTCCGGGCCTGCACGGATGTGGACGATGCGGTTGCCATAACCTAAATCATGGAGAACATGTGGAACATGCTCATCCTGGGAACGAGTAAAAACATCCACACCGATTCCTCTGCGGCCCAATTCTCGGGTCAGGTCCCGGACGTAAACATTCATGCCTCCGGTGTCCTTCCCTCCCAGAGTTGCATGAGGACATGTGTGATAGGAAAGCATCGCCACGCGCATAGTTTCATTATCCAACAGGCTAACCTTCTTGCCAAGCCTTCGCTGCGACTGGTATAATCCCGCCGCATTGGCATCCAGGTTTTTCCTGAGAATTTACAATCCTAAGCACAGCAAGCCAGCGTAGCTCAGTCGGCAGAGCGGTCGCTTCGTAAGCGACAGGTCCCGGGTTCGAATCCCGGCGCTGGCTCTTTTGATTCTTATCCCGCTCCCTGGAAACCGACAAGGCGTTTATACAAGCCCTGAGGAGCGAACAGACGGCATAGGATTTTCGACGCTCCGATGTTTAGCTAGTTTCATTCAGAGGACGCTTCACGTATAATGGTTCTATGCAAGATCAAATCAATCCGATCGTTATCGGCATCGCTGGCGGAACTGGATCGGGCAAGACAACTGTCGCAAACGTCATACTCAATCGCGTTGGAACAGAACACATCGCCTTCATCCCCCATGATGCTTACTACAAGAATTTAAACGCGCTTCCACGAGCACAGCGGGACGTGATCAACTTCGACCACCCCGATTCGCTGGAATCGGATCTGCTGGTTGAACATGTTCAAGCCCTGCAGCTCTTTAAGCCGGTGGAGATTCCGATATACAACTTTACAACTCACTCCCGCACGGAGGAGACCACACATATCGACCCCCAAGCGGTGATACTCGTGGAAGGGATTTTGGTCTTTGCCGAATCGAAACTGCGTGACCTATTCGATGTAAAAATCTTCGTCGACACGCCGCCTGACATTCGCCTCATACGACGGCTTAAGCGAGATATTGAGGAACGGGGCCGATCGGCTGAATCTGTCATTCTTCAATATCAGACAACCGTCCGTCCCATGCACCTCGAATTCGTCGAGCCTTCGAAACGCCATGCCGATGTTATTATCCCCGAGGGCGGATTGAACACTGTGGCGATGGACATGGTCGTCGCCAGAATCGAAGCCCTCTTAACCTCCCACTAAACCTACCGACAAAGGAGAACTCATGACTGAAAATTCTTACACATCCCCACCTGCTATGGGCATCGACCCACAAAAAAACTATACAGCAACGATACAGACCGATGACGGCGACATAGTCCTTCAACTATTCGCCGACAAAACACCGAACACGGTTAATAATTTTGTGTTCCTCGCGCGAGAAGGCTTCTATGACGGTGTTATTTTTCACAGAATTATTGAGAATTTCATGGTTCAAGGCGGCGACCCGACCGGGACTGGACGTGGCGGGCCAGGATATTCCTTTGCAGACGAATTCCACCCAGAGTTGAGGCATGACGGACCCGGTGTACTCTCGATGGCTAACGCTGGACCTAACACGAACGGCTCTCAATTCTTCATCACCCATGTGGCGACGCCTCATCTGGATGGCAAACACTCAGTCTTCGGCCGCGTGACGGGAGGCTTGGATGTCCTAATGGCAATCCCGGTTCGCGACCCAGCTCAAACCCAGGCGCCCGCTGTTGCTATAAAAACTATTCTTATTGAAGAGAAGTGAAGCAATCTGAGGGGCTTTCGGGGTGGAAACTTCACGCCGTTCGCATCTTAGCATTCGTCGCCGCAATTGCGATCACAGTCTTCATCTTCTCAATACAAGATGAGATTGAACATCTTGCAGGTTATGGATACCCAAGTATCTTCTTGCTGTCGCTGCTCGCGAATGCCACGATCATTATTCCCGCTCCCGCGATCGCATTATCTTTTGCGTTTGGCGCTGTGTACAACCCATTGGGGGTTGCGCTTGCAGCCGGCACAGGCGCAGCAATCGGTGAAATTACGGGGTACTTATTAGGCTTCAGCGGACAGGGGGTCGTCGATGATATCCAGATCTACAAAAAGCTGGAGGTGTGGACATCCAAGCATGGCCCCCTGCTTATCCTAATTCTGGCATTCATTCCGAATCCCTTCTTCGATCTCGCCGGCGTCGCCGCCGGAACGCTGAAAATGCCGATCGGTTCTTTCCTTCTTTGGACATGGATCGGGAAGTTTTTAAAAATGCTTCTTTTCGCGTACGCCGGCGCGGCTTCGATCGATTGGATCATGAATCTGTTCCCAGTAACTTTTTAATAGGTTCCCCACCAAATTGTGTGGGTAACCTGGCAGATTTCTGGTACCAGACCATTAGGAAATCGATAGGGCCGGCCCATGGGTCGGCCCGACGCCCTCATGCAAGCTGTTGTCCCTAACCTCCCGCAGGTTCGAAACCTGCGGGAGGTTTAACGCGCGTACCTCATAGCGCAGGATGCTGCGTCTCTACGGAGGGGGCACATACCCGGTCGGCTGATGGCAATCATTGCCCTATCGGGTTCCTGCTATTTGTAATCTTGCTCACCGAAATTTTTTGCGGCGGCAGGAGGCAGCTCCGTGATCCGAGCGACGGTTGACCTGACAGAGATATCCACGGTTATGTCACCCTTCCATAGAAAATGGAGGAACCTAAATATTTATAGGGCGGTTCTCTCCCATTCTATCGTTGGATTTTCTACACACATCATCTACGTCAGCACCTCCACCTTCAAGGTCAACCGCTCTAGCTCTTCGTCGAGAATATTCACGCCCAACCCGGGCTTATCGGGCACATCAATCGTGCTGTCCGAATTGAGCGTGAAGTGCGGTTCAGCGATATCAGGGTCGTAGTAGCGGTCACTTGCTGAGATGTCGCCTGGAAGCGTAAATCCGGGAAGTGAGGCAAGCGCAAGATTCGCGGCGCGGCCAATTCCCGTCTCCAACATACCCCCACACCAAACAGGAACCCCTTCCCTGACACAACAATCATGAATTGCGATCGCCTCTGTTAACCCACCAACACGGCCGGATTTGATGTTGACCACCTGGCACGCTTCGATGGCGATTGCCTGCCCCACATGATGGCGATTGCGGATTGACTCGTCCAGGCAAAGGGGGGTTTTAATTTGCGCCTGCAGCGCAGCATGATCGATCAGATCATCCTCTGCTAAAGGTTGTTCGATCATAGACAAATTCAATGAGTCGAGATCCTTGAACAGCGGCGCATCACTTAACACATACGCCGCGTTCGCGTCGACCTGAAGATTGATATCAGGGTAATGATCCCGGACTGCTTGTGCAACCTCCAGGTCTGCACCGGGTTTAATTTTAATCTTGATCCTGCCATACCCAAGCTGTAAATACTCTCCCACCTTCGCGATCATCGCTTGCGGGTTCTCCTGGATCCCGACCGATACCCCTACGGGTACGCTGTGTTTCTCTCCGCCCAAAAGCTCTCTAAGGCATTTCCCTTCAAGCTTTCCTAGAATATCCCACAATGCCATTTCAAGCCCAGCACGAGCGAGTGGATGCCCTTTGTAAGCCCGTAAATGCTGCTTTAGCTCACGTGGGTGTGAAATCGGCTTGTTGAGGATGGCCGGGATGAAGAAATCCCGCAGGACATGCCAGGCGGTCTCCACAGTCTCATAAGAAAACCCGGGCACACGGGTTGCGACACATTCCCCCCACCCGTCTAGGCCTTCTGAGAAAACTCTCACCAGCAGACATTCTCGATTGAGCTCTTCCCCAAAGGATGTGATGAAAGTGTTCTTTAATCTCATTCTGACGTGATGTAACTCGATGCGTTCGATTTGCATTAACCTAGCTTCCCTTCACCCTGCGTGAGCACATAGTAGGATCGAGGCGGCGCTTCCCCCTTGAGGAACAGGAAATCCGTAACAAGATAACCTGCGTCAAACAAAGATGTGAAGACCTCCCGTGAGTGCTCCCGCCAACGCTTGGCGACACCTAGATCAAATCTCTTCAGTTCGTGAAAATCAGGTGGGATCTCAACCACGGCGATCACCCCTTTGGGGGTATTGAATGCCTCGCCCGGGTACAGGTGACCTTCATCACCCGGAATCGTTGGGTTCACTTTCTCCGCGCCAGCTTCGAGATAATGCGCCATGGTGAGCGGCTTTTGTCCCATTTCAAAACGAGAGGAAACACGGGGAGATGTTACCCACCAATCCACCTGAAATCGATCAGATTCCACGCCCGTGTTCAGTGCATCGCGCATCTCTCCGTAGGCACGCTGGAGGTATGTATCACATACCGCGCCAAGCCGTCGAATATTCAAATGCGCGTTTCTAGAGAGCAGCGGGTCGTACGTCCATGTAACCAGGCGAATTCCCTGCTTTAGAACCACTTCCCGTTGAGCCCGCTTCAACTCAAAACCGATGCCGCGATTTTGATACGCAGGGTGCACACCTACCTGGTGCGACCAATGCTTCAAGCGCGTCATCGCCATGCGATCCGGGCTCTCCGAATCAGTGCCCAGAAACCCCAACAGGTAGCCGACCAATTTGCCTTGATCGAAAGCCCCCAGCATGACGCCACCGTTGTGACTGATTGCCAGTGAAAGATGAGCAGGTACAATATCAGTCTCACTTCCCGACCATACGATTCGCTGTAAATCTTCCGCTTGCACCATTTCTTCGTACAAGAATATCGACCGTATCTCAATCCCGTCTTTCATCTCTCTACTTCACCTCTTAGAAAACTGCCGTCTCAGCAGTTCCCAACCCCAATTTTTCTCACGTAAATGATCTAAGCGATCCTCCATTCTGGTCGGTGCAAGCCCGAATAATCGCGGTAAGGTGTCCAAATCAGTCGTCCGGTTCACCGCAAGATAATCGAGCAAATTTGTTGAGGCAGGAGAAGTTCGCAGAGTCCTCTCCATCAACCAGGAAACCCCTCTTAAATACGGCGGGCGTGTTGGAATAATGATGCGGGTGATACTTGCTGCACGCATCACCATTGTAACGATCTGTCGAAGTGTAAAGTACTCAGGACCTCCGAGCTCGAATGTGCCGCCCTTTGTCTCCTCCTCATCTAAACTCCAGCCAATGCAAGTGGCGAGATCTTCAACCCATAACGGCTGAAGAACTGTGGATCCATCGCCCGGAATCGGGAAGAACAATGGCGATCCAGCCATGAGCATCGCCAATGAAGTTGTTAAGTTGTCATCGGGGCCAAAGAGGACCGCCGAACGCAGGATTGTGTAAGGTAAACTCGAATTACGGATATGGTTTTCTGCAATCGCTTTAGCCCGAATTTGAGGATACGCCGAGGCGGGATCTGCTCCAAGCGTACTCTGATAGATGAAGCGTTCAACCCCAGCCTCTTCTGCAGCTTCAACAAGCACCCTCGTCCCTTCGGCGTCAATGATCGCTGGGTCATCAAAGGTGTGACCTAATCCTGTCCCGGCGAGATGGATCACGGCGGAGACATCTACCATCGCTGCTCGGATTCCCCGTTCATCGTCAAGTGAGGAAAGCGCGACATCCACGCTTACGCCTGGAGGCAGCAGAGGGGATTCTATGGCAGGCTCAAGGAGCGTACGGATCGAATAGCCATATGTCGACAGGTTCCTCAGGACCGCTCTGCCGATAAAAGTTGTCCCTCCTGTCACTAAGAGCATGGGCTTCCTCGAACCTCACTTCTTGTAGGATCTCACGTAAAGAAAAAACGTAATCTGGCCAATCTTCAAATTGATGTGTGGCCGTAGCAGATTTTAGCATAGGGTCATTTATTCTGAGCGCACCTAAACTCGGCAAATCGTGTTATGTAGACATAGGGGAAGTAAAGCAATCGTCGATTAGGAGGGTGACGTGTCGCGCAGACGTGTGGTTATCACTGGATTTGGATGCATAAGTCCGCTCGGAAATGACATCCAGAGTACGTGGAAAGCAGCGCTCGCCGGCGAATCGGGTGTTGGGTTAATTACCCTCTTCGATGCCACAGAATTCCGAACTCGTATCGCCGCTGAGGTCAAGGAGATTGATCCGATTCAAACAATCGGCAAGCGCCTGGCACGACGGACGGACCGCTTCACACAATTCGCATTGGAGGCAGCAGCGCAAGCAATCCAAGATTCTGATTTATCCATTGATGACGGAAACCGCGACCGGATCGGCGTAATCATAGGAAGCGGCATTGGCGGGGTTAGTACTATTTTTAATGCAAGTTGGAAGTACCTCGATAGTGGACCCAAGCAGGTGAGCCCTCACATGATCCCCATGATGCTCCCCGACTCAGCACCAGGGCACATCGCCATTGCTCATGGCTTGCGAGGTCCGAACATGACCGTCGTGACGGCATGCGCTTCCAGCGCGAATGCAATTGGAGAAGCGACAGAGATGATCCGCAGAGGTGCGGCTGATGCCATCCTGGCCGGTGGAGCAGAGGCTGCAATCGTCCCCGTCGCGCTCGCCGGGTTTAACTCGATGAAAGCGATCTCCACCCGCAACGATGCCCCGACGAAGGCAAGCAGACCCTTCGACCTTGAGCGGGATGGATTCATCATGGGCGAGGGTGCCGCCTGCCTGGTTCTAGAGTCTTATGAAATGGCACATGGGCGCGGTGCGAAAATCCTGGCAGAGGTGCTGGGCTATAGCGCCACGAGCGACGCGTTCCACATGACTGCCCCAGCCGCGAACGGTGCAGGCGCAGAGACCTGTATGCGCAACGCGCTCGCAAATGCAGGCTTGGCACCTGAGAAAATCGACTACATCAACGCCCACGGTACAAGCACCAAACTCAACGATGTCAGCGAGACTCAGGCGATAAAAGCTGCGTTCGGTGAACATGCTTATCACCTGGCAATCTCATCGACGAAGTCTATGACCGGCCATTTACTCGGCGCGGCCGGAGCGATGGAATCCATTTTCTGTGTACTGGCTTTGCAGAATAATGTAATCCCTCCCACCATCAACTATCAAACCCCCGATCCAGAATGCGATCTGGACTACGTGCCCAATGAGGCACGCCAGCAGAAACTAATGTATGTAATGACGAACTCTTTCGGGTTTGCTGGGCATAACGCTTGTTTAATATTTGGGAAGGCATAGAAAGGTTTTAATGCTTTATGGCTAGGTTTGCACACGTCACCGGCTGGGGAATGGCAGCGCCAGATCGAGTTCTTACCAACGACGATCTTGCCAAGATGGTCGATACAAGTGATGAATGGATACTCTCCCGGACAGGAATTAGCGAACGTCGCATCGCTGAGCCAGGGGAGTCCACAGCGACGCTTGCAATAGATGCGGCCATCCGAGCGCTAGAGTCAACAGACATCAACGCCAAAGACATCGATCTCATCATTGTCGCCACATCCACACCTGAATACCTCTTCCCTTCGACCGCGTGCATTGTTCAGGATCAAATCGGTGCTGCTCATGCAGGCGCATTCGACCTCTCCGCGGCGTGTACGGGATTCATTTATGGCGTAAATATGGCTGCGCAGGCAATTCGAACCGGCTCGATTGAGAATGCTCTTGTGATAGGCGCCGAAACCCTCTCCCGTTTTACAAATTGGGAGGATAGGAATACTTGCGTTCTTTTTGGTGATGGCGCGGGCGCCTTCGTCCTGCAAGCCAGCGATCGACCCGGGGGTGTTCTATCCTGCGTTATGCGATCTGATGGTTCCGGTGAAAGCTTACTCTCGCTGCCCGCCGGGGGAAGCAAACTTCCCGCCACTCATGAAACCGTCGATAAGAAACAACATACGATCCAAATGAAAGGGCGTGAGGTTTTCCGCTTCGCTACACGCGTGATGGCGTCATCCACACGCGAAGCGGTCTCGCTCGCCGGATGGGAACTGGATGACGTTACCTGGGTGATCCCTCACCAAGCGAACATGCGCATCATCAAGACTGCAGCGCGCGGGTTGAGAATGCCTATAGAGAAGTTCGTTATCAACCTGAGCCGCTATGGTAATACTTCAACAGCATCCATCCCGATTGCCACTTGCGAAGCACTGCAAAGTGGAAAGATTCAAGACGGTGATCGCCTGGTTCTGGTTGGATTCGGCGGCGGTCTCACTTGGGGCGCTCTTACGCTCGAATGGGTCAGCCCTGAACGCAAGATCTCACGCTCTGCGCGCAGACGCCGTACCATCCTCGTGCTCCTGGCACGTGTCAGGTCATTCGTGCGACGCATCAGGCGCAAAATTGAGGGGCTGATGTGGGGAACGTCTTCTAACGATCACATCTAGACGCTGCAAATAACACGGGGAAAAAGCGACCTGAAGATTGATACAGCTTCTTCAGGTCGTTTCTCTTTCTCTCGGGATGCTGTGATGCTTTTCGATAATGGTAGTTAGTCGTTTAAATCAGATCCGGTTGTCTCCAAGAATGTGTCAACCATTTCCTTCAGGAAGGGCTCGGGGACTGCGCCAACTTGCTGGTGCACAACGTTTCCGTTAGCGATAAGAAGCATCGTTGGAATCCCCTGAACGCCATATTCCATCGCCCACTTCGGGTTTTCATCGGTGTTCACTTTTGCTACGATGAGCTTACCAGCATAGTCTTTCGCAATTATCTCCAGGATTGGACCTATCATTTTGCACGGACCACACCATGGCGCCCAAAAATCTACGATTACAGGAAGCTCCGACTGCAGAACAGTCTTTTCAAAAGTATCATCGGCAATATGTATCGGTTCTTGAATCATTTTTTACTCCTCATGAATATTCTCACCGGGAATTATAACCATCATTTCCCCAATATGTGTTAGATTCAAAACCACAAAAAAAGTTACATTCTGACGAAACAAATGCAGAACTCTCGATTCGATGGGTGTTATAATTCAGATAACCATCCGTCGAAAGCCCAAGAACATATGCCAACCTACGAATGCCCCATTTGTTCAGAAGAAAAGTTGGTCGAAAGCGGACCATCCGCCTATGAATGCCAACATTGCCACGCCAGCATACTAGATGGCAAACTTGTGTGTTCTGCTTGTGGAAAACATAATCCGCTCGAAGCTGCTAAATGTGAAACCTGCCAGGAACCACTTACCATCTTCAGCAGAGTCATATCCCGACACAGTAAGGCAACCCGTTCATGGCGCCTGGATCAAACTCGCAATCAGGCCAATACGTTGAAGGCAGCCGAAGCGCACGCGTCGGAAGCTCGCATGGATGATTTCCTCGAAATCGATCGAAAGCGCAAGGAAGCCGATCGCGAAGCCGCATTAATTCAGGAAGAAGCCGACCGTCAACTTGTCAGCTACGTCAAAATCGGTTTAGGGATTTTCTTAGCCATCGTCGCCGTCGCAAGCATAATCATCGCCCTGCTCTGATCGATGCTCTCACCTCCCATCTACACAATCCAACTCCCCGTCTACGAAGGTCCGCTTGATTTGCTCCTCAACCTGATCGAACACGCAGAGTTGGATATCACCAAAGTCTCGCTCGCAGAAGTCACCGACCAATATCTGGTCTATATACGGCAGATTCAGGATCGTCAATTAGAAGACCTTGCCTCCTTCTTGGTCATGGCCGCGCGCTTGATCCAGATCAAATCCGAAGTATTGCTCCCGAGGCCCCCTTTACGTGAACCTGGTGAGGAAGACCCCGGGGATGCGCTTGCGCGGTTGCTTGTTGCATACAAAAAATACAA
>DAOWMX010000077.1 GCA_030642885.1 Anaerolineales bacterium
AACACCTTTATGACGACAGCGATGCGCCCGAATGGTCAGAGAGTTTCATCGGGTTTGTTGAGACCTACGGCAGAAGCTTTGAACTGGGCTTAGCATCACGCTACCACCTGACTCACAGCCCGCTAAAAAAGTTTAGCTTGGGACCTTTCGCAGTGGGTATGATAACGAAGAATCGACTCGCTTTCCTACCTGAGAGAATCGAAGGCATAAACCAACTTAAGGCGATCCTGAAACGAGCGAAACAACTGGAGGCCGAGCTATGAAATACGGATACTACCCTGGTTGTTCTTTAGGCAAATCCGCAAAACCCTACGATGACTCGACGAAGGCAATAGCCAACCAGCTTGGCATGTCCTTCGAAGAGATCAACGATTGGAATTGCTGTGGAGCAACGGAGTATTTTTCGCTAAACAAAACTGCTGCCTATGCTCTCGTCGCCCGCAACCTCGCCCTGGCCGCGAACCAGGACGGCCTCACTGAACTCGTAGCACCCTGCAGCGCATGCTATTTGAACCTCAGGAAAACAGACGACTACATGGGTAAATACCCCAAAATTGAAGGGCCGACCAATGAAGCACTTGCCGCCGGGGGTCTTTCCTATGAACCCGGTACGCTGCGCGTCCGTCATCTACTCGACGTTGTCGTTGAGGATATCGGTTTTGAGGGTATCAGCGAGAAGGTCACAAACCCATTGACGAACCTGCGCATTGCACCTTATTACGGCTGCATGGTCGTTCGCCCCGAGTTCGGCGATACCGATCCCGTGGACGCGGAATATCCGATGAGTATGGACCATCTCATGGAGACACTTGGCGCGACGGTGGTTGATTTTCCCCTCAAAACCCATTGCTGCGGCGGTCACATGACCCAGATCAGTTCCGAAACTGCTTTCGAGTTGATCCGCCAACTGTTGCACAATGCGGACGAATACGGAGCAGACATCATCGTTACCATCTGCCCTATGTGCCAATTGAATCTGGACGCCTACCAATCGCAAGTTAACCGCCACTTCGGCACAAACTACAACCTGCCAATTCTCTATTTCACGCAGGTGATCGGTCTGGCGATGGGGATCCCCGCGAAAAAGCTCGGGATCGGGAAAGAGTTCGTCTCCGCATCCGCGGCGTTGAAGAAGATCGGTTTAGAAGTTGAAGAAGAACCCGCCCCGGCAGGCAAGCGTAAAAAGGACGACAAATCGCTGCCAATGCCGAGCGGAAGAGTGGAGGCTTAACATGGCTGAACGTGTTGGCGTCTATATTTGCCATTGCGGAAGCAACATCGCCGGGAAGGTTGACGTTGAGAATGTTTCTCAATGGGCAGGCGAGGAACTCGATAACGTCGTTGTATCTCGCGATTACGAGTTTATGTGCTCCTCACTTGGCCAAGAGCTCATCGAAGAGGACATCAAGAACGAAGGTCTTACGAGGGTCGTCGTCGGCGCTTGCTCCCCTCATCTTCATGAGAAAACGTTTCGAAAAGCCTGCAGCAACGCCGGCCTCAATCCCTACCTCTGCCAGATGGCCAGCCTGCGCGAACAGGTCTCATGGGTTACTGAAGACGAGACGCTAGCGACGGCGAAATCGAAAGCGATGATCTCCGGCGCGGTCAAGCGTGTGCTCCTCCACGAGGAGCTTGAGCCCACAGAGGTTCCGGTTAACCCCCATTCGCTCGTTGTGGGTGGCGGGATAGCCGGCATCCAAACCGCTCTCGAGCTGGCGAATTCAGGCAACCCTGTTTTCCTGGTCGAGAGAGAGCCCTCGATCGGCGGGCATATGGCGCAGTTCGATAAGACCTTCCCCACGCTCGACTGCTCTGCCTGTATTCTCACCCCCAATATGTCGGATGTCAGCAGTCACCCGAATATCACGCTCTTGGCATATAGTGAAGTCGAAGATGTGAGCGGATTCATCGGGAATTTCCATGTTCGCATCCGCAAGAAAGCAAGATATGTAATCGAGGAAGATTGCACAGGTTGTGGAATATGCATCGAGAAATGCCCCAAGAAAGTCTTGGATAACGTATTCGAGGCTGGGATTGGGTACCGGAAATCTATCTACCGCCCCTTCCCCCAGGCGGTGCCAAAATATCCTGTTATCGATACTGAGTCCTGTATTTACTTTGACCGGGGGACGTGCAAAGCTTGTGAGAAATTCTGCCCGACGAATGCAATCGATTTCGAGCAAAAAGATACCTACATCGACATCGATGTCGGCAACATCATCCTTGCCACCGGCTACGATACCTTCGATAGTCGAAAAATTCCACAGTATGGATACGGTCGATTGGCAAACGTTTTCACAAGCCTGGAATTTGAACGCCTGTGCAATGCATCCGGGCCAACGGACGGCAAGATCCTGTTGAGAGATGGCGTAACAACCCCAAAATCTGTTGCCATCATCCACTGCGTCGGGAGCCGTGACACAAGGTTTAACGCGCACTGCTCTGCCGTATGCTGCATGAGTGCACTGAAGTTCGGACATCTTGTGATAGAAAAAACGGGCGCTGAGGTCCACTCTTTCTATACCGATATGCGCCCAACCTTTAAGGATTACGAAGAGTTCTATCACCGGCTGCTTGAGGAAGGCATGCACTTTACGAGAGGACGAGTGGCCGAAGTCACCGATGCTGCCCGCCAGCCCGGTGAAGAAGGTAAGCTCATCATCCAGGTGGAGGATACGCTTATCGGCAGACAGCGGCGCATCCCGGTAGATATGGTTATCTTGATGACCGCGCTTGAACCGAAGCCGGACGCCAGGGAAGTAGGTTTGAAATTTGGCATCTCGTGTAGTATGGCCGGCTGGTTTACAGAGCGCCATCCTAAACTCGACCCGGTCGCTACGATGACCGACGGCATCTTCATCGCTGGAGCTTGCCAGGGGCCCAAAGATATACCCGCGTCGGTCTCCCAGGGAGCGGCAGCAGCCGCACGTGTATTGGGGATGATCATGAAGGGCGCGGTTGAAATCGAACCGGTTGTTGCCACGATCCACGAGGAGAGATGCTCGGGGTGCCGAATCTGCAACACGCTGTGCCCCTTCAACGCCATCGATTATGTGGAAGACAAAATGGTGAGCGTCATCAATCAAGCGCTATGCAAGGGCTGCGGGACCTGCGTGGCTGCCTGCCCAGCGCAAGCAATCAGCGGCGCCCATTACAGCAACGATCAAATCTTCGCCGAGATTGAAGGTTTGCTCTTTGACGTAGTGCAAGGAAACGGTAGTAAGCCTGTCGTTGAAGAACCTGAAGCGGTTCCCGCTTAGCGGAGGATAAATCCTATGGCTGACGAAAGATTTGAACCGAAGATTATCGCTTTCTTATGCAACTGGTGCTCCTACCGCGCCGCAGACCTGGCGGGGACGGCCCGGATCAAGTACGAACCCAATATACGCATGCTGCGGGTCATGTGCAGCGGTCGTGTCGACCCTTCATTCGTGCTCAAGGCCTTCGCCCTGGGCGCGGACGGCGTGATGATCGCCGGCTGTCACCCCGGGGAGTGCCATTACCTGGAGCAGAACTATAAGACCATGCGGCGTTTTTCAATGCTGAAGCATACCTTGAAAGCGATGGGCATGGAGGATGACCGTGTCCGCCTGCAGTGGGCTTCAGCTGCAGAGGGCGTATTACTGGCGGGAGCGATTAACGAAATGATTGAACAAGTTCGTGCTCTGGGACCGCTTGACTGGCCAAAGAATTGGTCTGAAAACGGGAAAATCGATGAAGCGATAGAGCAACTTGTCGAGGAACATGCCGAAGCGATGGAGGTGCCAGTATGAGTGAAAAAGGGGTACTAGCGCTATATTGGGCTGCTTCCTGTGGCGGCTGTGAGATTGCCGTTCTAGGTATCAACGAGAAGATCCTTGATGTCGCTGCGGCCTTCGACATCGTCTTCTGGCCCTGTGTCCTGGATGGAAAAGTCCGTGACATCGAAAAAATGGACGATAAGAGTATCGATCTTTGCTTCTTCAACGGCGCCATCAGGACGAGCGAACAGGAATACATGGCCCGTTTGATGCGCCAGAAATCGAAAGTCCTCGTCGCCTTCGGCTCCTGCGCTCAGGAGGGTTGTATTCCCGGCCTGGCGAACGCTACGACGAAGGAAGCGATCTTCCAGACTTCGTATCACGATACACCAAGCACAGTGAACCCCGACGGCATTCGTCCGCAGACAGAGACGGAAGTGGCCGAGGGCACGCTCTACCTGCCTTTTTTCTACGAGACCGTCAAGACCCTTGGGCAGACGGTTGATGTTGATTACTACCTACCTGGTTGTCCGCCGGAACCGGAGCGGATTTGGGATGCCATCGTCGCCATCCTGGAAAATAAGCTCCCTGCCCCGGGCAGCGTGATCGGCGCTGAGACGACAGTTTGCGATGAATGCCCGCGCACGCGGGACGAGAAGAAAATCAAAGAGTTCAAACGAACGTGGGAGATCATCCCCGATTCTGACATCTGCCTACTCGAACAGGGTCTCGTCTGCTGCGGGATCGCAACCCGTGCCGGATGCGGCGCTCTGTGTCCGACGGTTGGCTCTCCCTGCATCGGCTGCTACGGTCCGAATGAAGGGGTTGATGATTTCGGCGCGCGGATGATGACCGCCCTGGCTTCAGTGATCGACTCCGATGATCCGGAGGAGATCGACCGCATCATACACGAAGGGATCCCTGATCCTATAGGTACGTTCTACCGTTTCAGCCTGGCACACAGCGAACTGCGTAGAATTGCATTGCCTGCCAATGGAGGTTCGGATGCTAAGTTGGAGACGGCCGAATCGGCCTGATGAGGAGATTAGGACATGAAACGAATTTCAATTGATCCGATCACCCGACTCGAGGGCCACGGTAAGATCGATATCTTCCTCACGGAAGATGGTGAGGTAGCAAACGCCTATCTACAGGTTCCCGAGCTGCGCGGTTTCGAGCAGTTCTGTGTCGACCGCCCCGCGGAGGACATGCCCAACATCACCAACCGCATCTGCGGCGTCTGCCCGGAAGCGCACCATATGGCTTCATCGAAGGCGTTGGACGCACTCTGGCATGTAGATCCTCCGCCGACGGCGAAAAAGCTGCGCGAGATGTTCTACAGCATCTTCTTCGCCACCGACCACACAACGCACTTCTATGCGCTCGGCGGACCCGACTTCGTCATAGGCCCTAACGCCCCCCCCTCGGAGCGCAACATCCTGGGCGTGATCAAGAAAGTCGGGATGGACATTGCCGGCAAGGTGCTCAAAATGCGCCACGATGGCCACCACCTGATTAAAATGATCGGCGGCCGCCCCGTACATCCAAACTGGGGTCTTCCCGGTGGTGTGAGCCAGGGGATCACCGAAGAACAGCGAGAGGAGATTGAAGCGCTCGGTCGTGATGCGATTGAGTTCGCCAAATTCTCCCTTCAGCTTTTCAACGATGTCGTCCTGGGAAACCCAGATTATGTTTCCCTCATCACCGGCGGTATATTCACCCATGAGACCTACAACATGGGGACAGTCGACGAGAACAACCACATTAACTTCTACGATGGGATGATCCGCGTAGTCGGTCCGGATGGGAAAGAGTTCGCAAAGTACGACGCCAATGACTACCAGGAACACATCGCAGAGCGCGTCGAGCCCTGGTCCTACCTCAAATTCCCGTATCTGAAGAATATCGGTTGGAAAGGGTTTGAAGATGGGATGGATTCGGGTGTTTATAAAGCCACGCCCCTCTCTCGCCTGAATGCTGCTGATGGGATGGCAACGCCTTTAGCGCAAGCCGAATACGAGCGCATGTTCGATACGCTAGGCGGCAAGCCAGTAAATCACACTCTCGCCACTCACTGGGCCCGTCTCGTCGAGCTGCTCTACGCCACCGAGCGCTGGGTGGAACTGGCAACAGACTCTGAAATCACGGGAGAAGAATTCCGCGTCCTGCCAACGGAGACACCAGACGAAGGTGTTGGCTCCGTCGAAGCACCACGCGGCACGCTCACACATCATTACTGGACCGATGAGCGCGGGATCCTGACCAAGGTCAATCTGATCGTCGGCACAACGAACAACAACGCTGCGATCAATATGTCTGTCAAGAAAGCCGCACAGGGGTTAATAACGAAAGATGTCGAGATCAAGGAAGGTCTGCTGAATACGATCGAGATGGCGTTTCGTGCCTATGACCCTTGCATGGCCTGCGCCACGCATACGCTGCCAGGTCAGATGCCGCTGGAGGTGACGCTCCGCGCGCCTGATGGTGAAATCATCGAGCATCTGGCTCAGAACTTAGACTAAGGATTCAGCGGTCACCACCAGTATCGAACGAGTATACTAATGGCTGACCGCTGATTGCGTAATAAGAGCCATGAAAACTCTTGTCTTAGGTCTTGGAAATCCAATCTTGAGGGACGATAGCGTCGGTTTGCGCGTCGCGCAAGAGGTAGAACGCCTCATTCCAACGAGCCCTGATATCGAAGTGGGTCTGGACTACTGGGGCGGGCTGCGTTTAATGGAGCGCATGATCGGCTTCGACCGCGCCATCATCATCGACGCCATCTGCACCGGCGCTGCACCTGGGACCCTTCACCTGCTCAACCCGGACGACATCCCCACGCAGCGCAGCTCCTCAGCGCATGATGTAAACCTCACCACAGCGCTCGAACTCGGCTACCAAGCCGGAGCGCACCTGCCTCCTACGAAGGATATACTTCTCATCGGTGTCGAGGCGGCGGATGTTCAGACCTTTGACGAATCCCTTTCCCCTGAAGTTGAAGAGGCATTACCGGCGGCGGTTGATGCTGTGATGACCGCCCTATCCCATGAGAGAGAGGCCCAATGATTTCACCAGAGACCTTACGACGCTATCCACATTTTGCAGGCCTTTCGGATGGCTGTCTAAAGAAAGTTGCATTATTTAGCGCAGAGCGAGAGTTCAAGGCTGGCGAAAAGCTATTCGAAGAGAGTGGCGAATTTCTTATTGAAGCCCACATCTACGAAAAGGAAAAAAACGCCACTCACCTGATGCTGCTTACGAAGGGTGAGGTGGATATCGTGTACATGACTTCGAAAGACGAAACACTCGTCGTCGGCACCGTCGTATCGGGCGATCTCATGGGAATTGCCGCGCTCATCCCCCCCTACCAACTGACGGCAACGGGGATTGCGAAGCAGGATGGTTCACTGATCCAATTTGAGGCAGAAAAACTTCGCGAGCTTTGCGAGGAAGACACCGCGCTTGGCTATGGACTGATGAGAGCTATCGCGACAGCCGCGTCTTCCCGGCTCCAGGAAACTCGCATTCAGCTAGCCGGTAACCTTTAGCCGATTTTCGCAAACCTCTCCGATAATGAAATCCGCCCTGTTTCGAAAGATCAGGGCGGATTTCATTATCAGTGCCTCTCATTCTTACAAGGGAGAGCGGAAGTGCTCTTTTATCACCCAATTAAGGATTTGATAGCCTGGTGAGGCCGCTCCTTTTTCATTCCGCTCACATTTTCGTAAGCCATATTTAGGTTGTAGCGGGAGGTTTAAGCCAGAAATACCCGAAGCCCAAACCAATGAACAGAAACAGAGCAACGGTCGTCCAACCAAGCGGGTTCACAACACCATTTAATACCGCGATCAATGAGACGACGAAACCAACCGCATCCCCTAGAAAGAGGGACATCGAAAATGCCCTCACGGTCGATGCCTCGGTAGTGTTTCTCATCAGCCATAGAAGGATACCCAATACGATAAACGCCTGTCCGAAAAGCTGGGCCATGAAAGCGCCGGTGGGATCCAGGGTTGCTCCGTAGAGCGACATCAGGGTCACCGGGAGTAAAACCATCCCAACACCGAAAAACAAGCAGACAACGGCCTTGATCGACATAAGCGTACTGAATTTCATGATTTTTCTCTCCAATATTGATGGGGGGATGAAGGGGGAATGCTGAATGATCATTTTAACTAAATATTATTTCCTTTTAGGTATTCCTGGGAATAACACCTACATTTTCATTTTCTTGAATTCGGTCGAGGGGCCCCGAACTCCGCATTGAAGCCCCCTGACAGATCAAGTGCGGTCGGCTCCAACGATGATTAGGCTGAACCATCATTACTGCACATCTACTAACAGACGAAATTCAATTCTCTCTTATTCAAAATCTTTCTTCCTACTGAAAAAGAAATATCCATACGCTATCGCAAATGCTATGTGGAGTACATTGACTCCCCAAAGCATCAAGTTTCCTTTCCCGAGGATCAGTTGGCTACCTATATGGAATATTGGCATAAGCGTATAAACCACAAATAACGTCAGGATTATCGCCCTCCTTGCTCTGGAGTCTTCTGAATCCCTTGCGCTGAATGTAAGAACGCCTATGCCAAACACCATGATGCCGAAGAACCTCATCGCGAGAGGTCCATCAGCGGCCGTAGAAAACCCCAACAAGTTATATAGAAAGTCTGGAGCCAACATGAAACCAAGACCAAAAATAGCTGCTAGAATGGAGTTGATGGTGAAGAGAGTCCGGATTTTCATTTCAAATCCTCCTTACTGAGACATTAATTAGATGAATACAAAAGGTCGTAAATACCTCCTTTCCCAAAATGGTCCAGCCTAATGGCGCGAGATGAGCAGCCTGTTTTCAACTTCGTAATGGAGTTGAAAGTATTGCGTAAACTCGAGTCCGTCTCCTTGAGATATTAGCCCACCAGCTTTGCTTGGGCATCGAGATTCGAAGGTCTGCAAGCGGTTACCATAGCCGTTGAATCATTTATGAAGCATTAATATCTAACTGGAAGCCGGCTTGGTAAACAGGAAATATCCAAATGCCAAGGCAAGAGGCACATGAAATGCAAACGTGCCCCAACCGCTGATGTTTGGGA
>DAOWMX010000164.1 GCA_030642885.1 Anaerolineales bacterium
ACCACACGATTGACGAACCATCAGATTGGGTTTCAGCACAATTTGCTGCTGCTCCAGAGGATTGCCTTCGATGAGATCGACGAGCATCTCGCACACCATCCCGCCGATCTTATAGACTGGTTGGTGAACTGTCGTTAATGGGGGGTTGCAGTATGTGGCCATGGGGATGTCATCGAAGCCAGTGACGGCAATATCACGACCCACAACAAGACCCAATTCACGTGCGGCGCCCATCGTGCCGAAGGCCATTAGATCATTGCAAGCCACGATCGCAGTCGGCGAATGGGTCATACGCAGGAGATCTTGTGCATGTTCATATCCACTTTGCTGGGTGAGATCACCGAAGCGAATCATCCCCTCGTCTAATGTGATCCCGTGGTTGTCCAAACCCATGCGCAGACCATTGAGCCGCAAATTGGAAAAAGTCAGTTCGGGCGTAGGTGCGATACAGGCAATATGCGTATGGCCCAGGTTTACAAGATGATCGGCCACCAAACGCATCCCATGGGCTCCGTCTTCATCAACAAATGGGAAGGTGTTCTCCCCCTCGACGCTGCCGAAGGCGATGAATGGGGCTTCCTTATTTATGAGATATTGAATACGGGAATCTTCACATCGTGTACGAACGATAATAAATCCATCGACTCGGCCTCCCTCAAGCATCTTTCGATAGACATTTTGTTCTTCCTCGCCCACAGGCTGAGTCGCGACAAGTAAGTCGTAGCCGAGTTGAGCAGCGTTGTTGCCAACGCCCGCAAGGAACTCACTGAAGAAGGGGTCTGAGAATCGCGGGCCAAATATTGGGATGACGAAGCCGATTGTATCGGAGCGTTGCTTCTGTAAGCGCTGGGCGTAGGTGTGTGGACTGTAGCCTAGGTCATCGGCGACAAGGCGCACGCGCTCCTTCGTGTCCAGGCTAACGTCGTCGTAGTCGTGGAGGGCGCGCGAAACGGTGGTGACAGACTTCCCCACCTTTTCGGCGATATCTTTGAGCGTGGCTGGCATCCCGCGTGTTTTACCTTGTGATTGGAAGAAGTTTATAAAGTTACATAAACGTTTTGGATGTGTATACAGAGTATACCAAAACGTTTTGGAAGTCAATAATTGATAGGGCAGTCTACAAATCGCCAAGGGTTAGAATTTCAAGCCCAGTGCCATCTGCTTTCACTCTGTAGGAATTAAACGCCCTCGTGAGGGGTAGCCAATCGTGGAGGACCTGGATGATTTAGGGGAGGTGCACCTCTCTCATATTCTTTACGGCATTTGTTTGGAATCCGCCAGGCATCGATTAGAGGTGCAAGCCGGCAGGGTTGTTGAGGCGACGGAAGTCATCAACGGGATTCGGCGCGGCGATAGCGCGATCGATTTGTGGGCAGGAGATCAGATTAGACTACCCGCGCGCAACGGGTTATGGACTAGGGCGTAGATGCTGATGCTTTAATCAGGCGTCTCGACAGTCCGGAGCCGAGGAGGGCCAGGCCGTCTATGGGCATGTAGTGGCCGGAAGCAGCGTCGAAAAGCACGCTCGCTTTGGCGGGAAACTCATCATCCCCGGGCCAGAGGGTTGCGGCGAGCCGGATCCTTGGGAGGGGATGAAAGAAGTAGGCGTGGGGAGCCAGAGCGGGGAGTGGCTGACCACCGATGGCTTTGGCTGCGAGCGCAAAGGCTTCGGGTTCATCTCCAAATACCTTCGCGATTTGGTTGCCGCTGTACCCTTGAAAAGCTTGGTGGTAGAAGCCGCCATCGGGCAGCTCCCGGAATCCGATCCAGCGATCGGCCAAAGGTGAACCATCCGCTGTATGGAGATAGTAGAGCAGCATGGCGGTGTCGAAGGTCGAACATGGGGGTCCTTCGGGAGGGCTGAAGGCTTCAAGCGCAGGCCAGGAAAGGGCGACGCTCTGCCCCCAATAGGTCAACTGGATGGCGTCTCCCTCAACGCGCCCTTCAGCAGAGGCAGCTACGTTAAAGGGGTCACGAGTGCGCAGATCTTGGCGCAGCTCGTCAAGACGGCGGACCATGCTTTCTTGCCAGGCTTCCTGCGCCTTGGCGATGATCTCCTCACTGTTCGTTTCCTTCCCCCCAGCCCGCTCTGTCAATCCAGTCATCTCTTACTCCACTTGTACATTCTCGATGTATGTCCGAATGGCCGGTACAGCCGTGAGTCGTTCGTGGAAAAAGTTGTTCACCAGGTTGATCACCTCGGCGCGTGCAGTCGAAACGTGTGCGTTCCAGCGGTCATCCGTGCCCTCCTCATCCAACGCGCCCCTCAGGCGCAGGAGGTAGCGAACGATCTCTGCCTCCTCGTCGCCCTCAAGCGATTGTACAACGGTAAGGATAAGACCATCGGTTTGCTCCAGGACGACATCATGTGGGATGCTCCCAGGATCTTTCATCACGTCATCGATGGTGCGGATAAGTGACCAGACCTGATACAGTGCGGTTGTGGGTTCGTCAAAAAGCTCGCGAATGTAGGCAGCCTCTTCATATCGACCGGTGAGGCGAAAAACATTGTACATTCGCTTCGCTGCCTTGCCGTAATTTGGTTGTTCGCCGAGATATTTATTCACTTCCTTTTCGAGCTGCTGGACGTAGTCATCGAGCGCATCAGCCGAGACGTGTTCAGCTAATTTTGAAAAGAGCGAGATTGATTCCGCTTGAAGATAGACTTCTTGAAAGTAGGGGTCGAGGTAACCGTCGAGGGGTGTAATGGAGCCATCCGGTGCTTCCCAGGTCACATCGAGCATATTGCTGGCGTTGGAGAGTTGCCCGCGAATATGATCAGCGATTACCCAATCCAATTTGCACCAGCCCTGATGCGGCGCCACTTCGTCCCAGCCAATCGTAATCGCTGCGCCACCCGGCGTCTGGGCATTAAAAGCTTTCGCTTCGATCTCCTCCACGCACCAGGAAATGGGAGCGCCGGCGCGGTGGAGGTTTCCTTCTCTCACCGTGTCAAATGGGTATTCTCCAAACTTCACCTCGATTAACTGATAAGTCGGACCAGAGGATGTGGCTAACGCTTTATCCCGGATGAGGTCGGCCAAGATAGCACAGGCTTGCTCGCGAGTATCGGCCTTGATATTGATCCGCTCGAAGTAGTCGCTGTCCCCGGGAAAGGTCTGGATCTTGGATTGAGCCGCAGAGCCAGAAAGCGCCAGGGCGGTTTCTACAATGCCTGGCTGGTCTTCGAACTCAACCAGCTTCCCAATCCTTCGGAAATATTCCAGCTCCTCTGGGCTGAAATCGAGCATGGACACGGCATGACCGAAGACCCCGGTGCGGCTATCAACGACTATGTCGCTGCTCGCCTTGGCAGCGATGATTGCTGTCAACCATTGGAGCGCCTTTTCCTCATCCATCTCAACGCCCAGACGCAGGGCGGATGCAAGGATGCGCTGCAGGTCGATATTAGCGCCAGTTTTTTTCTTACGCATCATTGCCTCCGAAATCGA
Organism: Anaerolineales bacterium; assembly: GCA_030642885.1. Classification (GTDB taxonomy): domain Bacteria; phylum Chloroflexota; class Anaerolineae; order Anaerolineales; family E44-bin32; genus E44-bin32. The sequence goes on from DAOWMX010000164.1 coordinate 3,453, forward strand.
GATATTCAAGTTATAAGCCAGTGAAGATCGAGAATCTTCGTCGCTGCACTTCCGAATACTCGAGAGTGACGTGTATATGTCATGCTGAGCGAAGCGAAGCATCTCGTTCTTGGAACTGAATTGTGCTTCTTTCCAGGAACGAGATTCTTCGTCGCGGAGTTTATCCTGCGAAGTCCCCGACCGAAGGGAGTGGGGAGCAACGCCGAAGGGCTCCTCAGAATAACAGTATCCCGGCTTGATCAGGTTAGCTTGCTGCTGTTTATCAGAATGATCTCGTCCTAACTCGAGCAGCTTGACCTGACACCCGTAACTGTACGTTCATTCCCTTAATTCAAGGATCTTGCGGAATATTATCGCCTGATCGAGCGCATCTTGTAATGCATTGTGCTCCAGGTGAGTGGGCAACCCTAATTGCCGGGAGATTGCATTGTGGCTTGTTTCTTCCCATCCTACGCCTGTTGCGCCCATATAGAGCGCTTTGATATCCAGTGCGCTGTGCCCGAACGGATTGTGTCCTAGATACTTGTGAAAATACGCATGGATGAACATCCAATCAAACGCGGCATTAAAGGCGACGAATACAGGTTTCTCATCCGGCGGTGTGTTCGCTCTCAGCCAACCATCGAACTGCCGCATGGCTTCCTCCGCTGGAATTCCATCTTCTGCCAGGGTCTCGAGCGACAATCCGCTGATTTCGAGAGCCTGTGGCTCATAAGCGGGGCAATCAGGCTGCAGTTCGAGATACAAAGATCGGTCGGGATCAGAGACCACACATGCTCCGATGGACAACAGTGCGAAACGGCTGGGGTGGGGACCCGCTGTCTCAACGTCAACGGAGATATAGCAGACCTTGGATGAATTAAAGATTTTTGACATACTCCAACGAACTCCCTCGCTTGGCTTTGGTTTGTAAACGCCAGGGTAGAGAACAATGCTTGCCTCGAGATTCGTCCGTGCTAATGTTCTGTCGCGGATCAGGTCTCTAGGGATGTCGCCCCGATTCTAGGTATACCTTTCTTTTTTCAACACCTCGGAATTGGATCGTCAGTAAGTGACGCTTTTTTATGATCCTTAATCATCGAGGTCCTTGGTTTCAGGAGCGTCGCCGCGGAGACGCCTTAAAGTGTGAAAACGAGCTGTTTGGCGCTGTGCATTCCGCGCCGCGCTGCGACGGATGACCAAGCCCAGCGCAGCCAGGGATGAGCCGAGCAGCAAAGCGAGGGTGTTCGCCTGCTGAATCTGGAGGGTGAGAATGAACACCACAAGGGAGATCAGACCAATGAGGATCAATGCGGCGCCGAATCGAGAGGCCATAATCAATTTGTTGAGCCCCCATTGCCTGAAGTAAGTAGACGGGGCTCTGGTATGTGTCACTCAGCGGATAATCGTGTGGATCTGCTCATGCATGTAGAGCTGCAGGTAGTAATGACCGCCGGCGTTCTTCCCGGAGGAGCCGGACCCTTTCCATCCGCCGAAGGGTTGGAACCCGGGCCAAGCGCCTGTGGTCGAGCCTTGCGGTCGATTGGCATAGGTCACTCCAGCCTCGATGTTCTCAAAGAACCAGGCGGCTTCCTCGTCCGAACCGTAGAAGCCAGCGGTGAGGCCATACTGGCTGTCATTCGCCAATTTCATCGCCTGGGTGAGATTGCTCACCGGATGCACCATCGTGATTGGCAGGAACATCTCATGCTTCCAAAGACGATGGCTGTGCGGAACACCGGTGATGATCGTCGGTTCGCAGAAGAAGCCTTTCGCAAAGGAACCTTCGGTGATGACTTTACCGCCCGTGAGGAAAGCCCCTGCTTTTGAGAGTTCCTTCGTGAACTTCTTAAAATCGTTATAGACACCTTGGTTGATCACAGGACC
>DAOWMX010000291.1 GCA_030642885.1 Anaerolineales bacterium
TAATGAAATCGGCGAGCAGGCCATAGGCGGTTGTATGAGGTCCTGGATCGGACTCAGTGATCGTGAGCGGACCGAGGGTGTCGCTGTGAAAAGTAACAGCAGAGGAGGTCCCCATCACATTGTAGAGTGGGTCAATGGGATCGAGCAGCTCGGGGTGTACGCATGTCACAATCCCTGTATCTGTTCTTTCGGCCTTGCAGACGAGCTTCCAGCGCTTCCCCTCTGCCGATGCAGATTGTATGTCTTCGCTGCGGAGGGACTCAATCCCTTTACGCTCAACGCCGGAAGGCTTCAGATCTATGCCCATAAGCACGGTGACGAGCGCCGAAACCTTGATGGCTGCGTCCCAACCCTCGATATCGCCGGAGGGATCGGTCTCGGCGATGCCGATCGACTGGGTGTACGCGACGGCGTTTTCGAAGGTCTTTCCCTGCTCCATTAAAGTTAGGATGAGATTGGTCGTCGAGTTCAAGACCCCGCGGAAGGATTGGAGCTCTGCTGCAGGAAGTGTTTCTCGCCAGAGTGAGAACACCGGCGCGCCATCCATAACCGCAGATTCAAAGAAGAATTTCCGCTTATGTGTTTGCGCTAATTTCGAAAGTTCGCGGTAGGCGTGGACGACAGGACCTTTATTCGCTGTTATGGCGTGCATGCCGGCGGAGAGCGCAGTGGAGATGTGTTCAATCGCCGGTTGACCGTCGTCGTAACTGACGGGGGTGTTCTCAAAAAGAACGTGGGCATTGCATGCCCGAATGAATTCGGAGCCATTTTGTGGTGTTGGCTCAGCGGATAGCGAGTCGAGCGAATCACCCGCGGCGATCATCGCCAGCGCACGCTCAAGGTCTATCCCCGCTTGGTTAATCGCCGATCCGTGGCGACCTGTCATGATCCCAACAACTTGCCAGTCTAAATCTAGCTGGGTTAGGAGGTCATCGCCTTTCTCCAGCAGCAGCCGTGCGAATGCCTGGCCGACATTCCCGAAACCAAGGAGAACGAATCTGTGATTGTTTTTCAAGAGAATTGCTCCAGAATTACCATCGGCGGATTATACCAACGGCCAAGGGTAGGAGCGGCCTGGGCCGGGTGAAGGGAAGACAGGGGAACGCAGGATTCGATCGATACGTTCTCGAAAGTTGATAAGTTCATCCCTGGAAAGCAAGCGCGAAAGGTCATCGTGAACATCGTTTTCTGACTCCAGCTGATCCAGTAACAGACGCGCGCGCTCGAGGAGATTATCTGGAATGGGCTCACCGGCGAAGTCCCAGATCACCGTGCGCAGTTTCTCTTCATCATGGAAGCATAAGCCGTGGTCGATCAACCAGAGATGATCATCCTCCCCAAGGAGAATGTGACCAGATTTGCGATCGGCGTTGTTGATGATGATGTCGAACAGGGCGGTGGCCTGCAATCGCCCCTTCTCCTTCTGGCTGAATGTGAAGTAATGACGATCGGGATCGACATCGATGAAGAGTTGCAGCGAACCTGGACCAGCGGGTGCGTCCTCGCGCAGCACAGTCGGCGGGACGAGTTCCCAGCCCAAAACCTGGCTCACGAGATAGGCCGCCACTTCCCTGTCGGCGAGAGAGCCATGAGGGAAATCCCAGAGCGGCTGTTCGCCGCGGGCTGGTTTATATATCGCCGGGATTTGGCCACGATCTCCTTCGACCTGGACGAGAAAGGTGAAGTTCGATCCCCAGGCTACCTGACCCACCACACTAATTTCGCCGGTATTGAGGGTGCGGGTAATTGCTTCAAGGTTATCAAACTCGAAAATGTTCATCTGAGTGTTTATTCATATGTGCGATCTTTACAGGAGGGTTCAGGAAGCCACAGCGAGCCCGGATGGAGTTTGAACGTCAGCGTTTATGACCGTTTTTCTTGGGGCAGAAATGGCCTTGCGGGTCGATAGGCTCACCACAGTTGCCGCAAATAGGTCTGCCGCGAGCGGACAAATCCAAGCCCCAGCTGCACATCCGGCGCAATTGCGAGCGGCTGCACCAGAAACGAGTGGTTGATGCCTGCTCAGGATCTTCGTTGAGAGGTTGAATCTCGCGAGCTACAAGGATGAGCATATCACCTTCCTCGTCATAGCCCAGCCCGATGTGACCTACGCGGAAAGCGGGATCGATAGGCTCCTCGAGCGCCATCTCACCCTCGATGTAATCCCGTGAAGATTCAGGTAGATCAGGCAGACGCTTCTGCAGCTCACTCAGGAATTCCTCAAGGCCAATAGCGAGCGATTGAATCTGCTGTTTTTCGATAAGTAGGGTGACCAGTTGATCCCCGGCGCGCCCCTGTAGATAAAAAACGCGTTTCCCGGGACTACCAATAGCCCCGGCTGTGATCCGATCAACGGGTTTGAGTTCGTACTGGATGCCTGCCATCTAAGGTCCTAAACAACGTTGATGAACGGTTAGGTTTAACCTCTCACTGCCGAATTGAGTATATCAAACCTCCAGCGTGCCGTACGTCGCGCGGGTATCGTTAAGACCCACAACGCGGATGCTGTTGTCGCTTACCGCCAGCACGCTCATCGAAGCAGGAGAAATCGTGATGCGCTGGAAAAGATCCAACGGCATACCGAGATAATGAGCGGTGGCGAGTTTGATTGGATCGGAGTGGAACACACAGGCAATGCTTGCCTTCTTGCTGCGATGTAAACCGCGAAGCGCTTCGAGTTCAGCTACGACGCGTGCTTGAGCTTCCGGGAAAGACTCGCCCTCAGGAAACCTGGCTAACGAGGGCGTATTCTGGATGATCGGCCAGAGTTTTCGGCGGCGTAAAGAGTTGAGCGATTGCCCCTGCCAGGAGCCGTATCCGATTTCGATTAGGCCATCGCGAATGAGAACCTCAAGCCCCTGGTCGCGCGCTAATGGTTCAGCGGTTTCTACAGCTCGTTCCAGCGGGCTGGAATAGACCGCTTCGAATTTGACTGAAGAGAGTATTCGACCGAGCGTCTCTGCCTGACGTTTACCTTCTGAACTCAAGTGGACGTTCGGCATCCGTCCAGCAAGTTTGCGTTTCCCCAGAAAATCATTGTGGCCGTGACGGATGAGATAGAAGGTGGTCATTAATTCTCCGCTAGGATGGGTTGCTTCTGCGTATCGTA
>DAOWMX010000232.1 GCA_030642885.1 Anaerolineales bacterium
CCCCCCCATCTCATTCACATAGTCATGAGACTGAATCTTCTGCCCTTCGACTTTGATCTTCCCTAAACTGCCCGGGATGACCGCCCAATAATACTCCCACTTCTGCATCATGATCACCTCCAGAGAAACCCAGGATGACTTTAACTACGGAATTGTTTGGCCTACAAGTTTTTTCCATAGCGCTGGATCATCCGCTACGGTTATCCAATCCCAGCGGCCCTGTTTCCTGACTATAGAACGCGCCTTCAATTATCCATCCTTCTGACCTTCCAGACGACAATTGTAAAAACAAGCAAAGCGCTGCGGAGGTAAAACCTCCCGATAGCCCCAGACAAGAATTATCTAAAGCGTTGATCGAGATACTTCATCTCTCCACTTCTCTTAATGGCCTACATCAGAAGATAATAATATGTGCCCAATGTTAGCTACTCCTATATACGCAACGAGAAAGGGGATAGGTTGCGCGCTTTCCGGAGTAAATGAACGCTATGCAGCCAGAAATCGTATACGGTGTAAGACGTGGAATTCCTCACTGAACGGCCTCCGCCGCATCAGTATCGATGCTTGTATTCGCCACCGGCAACATAGGTCATCCAGGTAATCAGGAAGTTGAGCCCTTATGAGCCTTTCTTCAAAACACCGCTGGCATACCCGTTTTCTCCTCATTCTCATTTTCGGAATTCTCGCCCTCACCAGTTGTCAGGTCTTCGGAGTTCAACAGCCAGTACCATCGCCAACTCTTTATCCATCCTTAACTCCAAAAGCTGAGACTGCCTCGACTGAATTTACCCAAGCCGAAATAGACTCCCTCAACAGTTTACAGAAAGTAGACGATCACCCGTTATATGTGATGCACTACCAAGGACCCTATCGCGAGACGACTCTTGTTGCGCCAAGCGCTAATGAACTACAGCGATCCTGTTTCGAGTTTGAAAACCCGACTCCGCTGTGGGCATGCTCCCTGTTCACTGCTCTCGCCGATCCGCAAGGCGGGGTTTTCGGGCGCAACTTCGATTGGGAATTCAGCCCCGCCCTCTTGCTCTTCAGCGACCCACCGGATGGATACGCCTCGGTGTCTATGGTCGATCTGGCATACTTCTTTGATGCCCCTGCCGTCACTCAACTGATGGATCTGGGTCTCAACGACCTGAGTCCTTTGCTGAACACACCTTCATTGCCCTTTGATGGGTTGAACGAGAAAGGGCTGGCGATCGGTATGGCTGCCGTTCCCGAATCGCCAACACCCAGTGATCCGAATAACAAGAACGTAGGTTCCTTAGGCGTCATCCGCATGATCCTGGACCACGCCGCGAGCGTCGAAGAAGCGCTCACGATCATGAGAGGCGTGAACATCCTCTGGAATGGCGGACCACAGCTCCACTATCTCATCGCCGACGCCAGCGGCAAATCTGCATTGGTCGAGTTCGTTGCTGGTGAGATGGTCGTGCTAACCAACACAAATCCCTGGCACCAGGCGACGAATTTCCTCCTCAGCAATACCAGCGGCTCAGCAAGTGGGATTTGTCATCGTTATGATGCAATCTCGGAAAGGTTGGAGGAGAAGCAGGGGGATTTATCTCTTGGGGAGGCGATGGACCTGCTCGCGGATGGTTCTCAATCATCGACTCAGTGGTCCGTCAACTATCAACTTCACACGGGGCAGATCTCCCTCGCCATGGGTCGCCACTACTCTGAGATTCATACCTTCCAACTCGAAAACCCGTCCCTGAAAGACTGACCGTCCCTTTCTAAATCGTTTAAAGCAGCTTGAAAGGTGGTTTTATACACCAGAAGGATAGCGATGTCGAAGGAAATTGATTGGAGAGGAATTCTTCGCAACGATCCGACTGGCTGGCTGCTCGAGGAAGATCGGGCGATTCCAGGGGTGCGCCATATCACGCTGCGCGACCTTTACGATCTCCCGCAGGATGACTCGGAGTTGGTTAAAGCGGCTCAGGCTGTGATGAAGACTGGACCTGTGCCTGTCATTCTCGACGCTCAAGATCCGGAGGGTTTCTGGGTTAAAGAAGGGCCAGGTTACAATCCAAAGTACCGCTCCACTGTGTGGTCACTCATCGCCTTGGCCCAGCTTGGAGCTTCCCCCGACGACCCCAGAGTCCGAAGAGGATGTGAGTATTATCTCGAGCACGCAATTTCGAAGGAAGGGGCATTCACAACGACAACCTCGCTCTCGGGCTCGGCTTATTGTCTCACCAGAAATCTAATTGCCGCTTTAATCGATCTTGGTCTATATAGCGATGCACGCCTACAGGTCGTACTGCAATGGTTGGTGCGAGCAACAAATGGCCAGGGTTCTCGACAATCAGACGAATCGAATAAACCACCTTTCTACCTCAAATCCGGTGTCAGCGGCCCCAACTTCGAATGCTCTGCAAACAATCGGCTCCCGTGTGCCTGGGGAGGTCTAAAGGTCATGCGCGCCCTGACCCGCATCCCTGAACGTGATCGGACCCCGCAAATAAACCAAGCCATCAAAACCGGCACTGACTTCTTCTTCAGTCGAGATCCAGCCGATGCCGATTACCCGATGGGGTGGAGCGAGAAACCGAACCGCAGCTGGTGGAAATTCGGCTACCCGATTTTCTACATCTCGGACATGCTTTAGATCCTCGAAGTCCTATCTGCCCCCGGTTTCGCCGCCGATGCGCGCCTCGATAACGCCTTCCAGCTCCTGTTGGAAAAACAGGATGACCAGGGGCGCTGGCCGCTCGAATACACCTGCAATGGCAAGACCTGGGTGGACGTAGAGGAGAAGGGCAGCCCGAGCAAGTGGGTCACGCTGCGAGCGTTGCGTGTGATTCGTGCCCGAGCTGAAGGGGCAAACAGATAGTTCACTGGAAACTCTTAATTCGTAAGCCTGGTTTATTAATTTTCCCTCGGGTAGAGGATGACCAGAGCTTTATCCTCGGCGAGACTTTCCAAATCCTGTCGACTCGGCGAGGGCGGCAATCCTTCCGCTCGCAACATCATCCCGATCATATGTGGGTGGCGCGCAAGGCGAACTTCCAGAAAATCCGCGATCTGAACCGGGTCTGAGCTGGGCTCTGCGAACGCATCGAAATCCTTCCGGCCAACCCGGACGCGCACGCCCGGATCATCCAGAATGTTCTTGTACCAATCCGTGCGGGTACCGAAAGCCGAGGCGACGTAGTAATTGCCTTCGATTTGTTCATATTGCAGCGGGGTCACTCGCAGAAGCCCGGTTTTCCGCCCTTTGGTGGTCAGCAAGAGAACCAGTCTCCCCACTAACGGTCCGAGCCCCAGCGCATAAGCAATTCGCGGTGGCTTGTTTAAGATTTTAAATAGCCTTCGGGTCCCCGGTCGCGGAGGTTCTTTAACGCCCATCGCAGTTCCTTTCGGGTGCATCCTCTTATCTCGAATCTTACGCTCATCAACACTTAAAGGGGAAAGCTTTACAGAAAGAAGGCTGCCACGCTGTGAAAATAAATCAACACGATATGGTTCCACAGTCAGGCTGGCAGGTAAGGGAATCAACCACCCTGGATGCCGGCAATGAACCGATCGGCTTCGATTGGATTCTGCAACTCAACGATTTCAAGATGCTTGTTTTGGGGCAATTGAAATAGCTGCGGGTATTCGCGTCGCCGCCGCCTATAGGTCCGTAATACCCACCAGATGATAGACTCTGTGTTGAACAACGCCCGTCTCAAGCTCTCGCGATTACCTGCAAACAGCTCCTCGCGGGTAACAACCCTGCTCAATGTCCTGCTGAGTGCTCTTGAGAAAACTGTCCGGAAGGGGTAATTCAGCCAGACAAGGTGCGTCGCTCTGGGCTAGACGATGCCGCGCACTTTGCCGTAATTACCATCGATCACCCAGCGATCCTTTGCTGCGACATCTGCCGCCAACGCTCGGAATTCCTCTAATGATCGGGACTGCCAATCGGGAAGCCAGTTGAGCACGTCTAGCTCCGAGTGCGCTATGGCGAGTTTATCGGCAAGCTGACTCGCGAACGTTGTCTTTCCCGAGCAGCTCGTTCCGATGACGACAACGCGTTTCATGGGTTGAAA
>DAOWMX010000223.1 GCA_030642885.1 Anaerolineales bacterium
ATCCCATGGCTGGGGCTCCGCTTCGAGCCTCACCGCCGTCGGCGTCGCGCCTGGAGGTGCAAGTCCATCTACCTCATCTCCATCAATGGTCTGGAACGGGTTCAAGCCCACTCCCGTGTAAGAAACCGTCAGATCGCGTACAACAGAAAAGGATACAAACCCTGCTATCAGCAGCGTGAGAACAAAGGCTGCTGCAAGAAGGCCAATAGCCCAATTCGCAATCTTCGAAGGTCCTTTCGTCATGCTATTTCATCCTGTCCAGAGGACACACTAACATACAACCCTTTGATTCCAGTGGCAAGGTCGCCTCCAAATCTGCGCGCTTATCACTTCCACGTCCAACCAGCGTTTCGAGGGAATAAGCGGAATCTCAGGTACAGCGGGCTATTGTATCAGATCATCGGGCCCGATTCGCTAACTTCAGGGGGGAAATCCGGGGCGAATTTTTTGAAATTATCAATGAAACGCGATGCTAGAAGACGGTACTTCTCTTGATATTCACTCTTGTTCGGCCAAGAAGAAGAAGGATCGAGCACATCTGCAGGGACTCCCTCGCACGTGACTGGAACATCGAAGCCGAATATGGGGTCTTTCTTGTATTCCACATCAAGCAGTGCACCAGAGAGCGCAGCGTTCAACAGAGCACGAGTATGGCTGATGCTGATCCTCTCCCCCACCCCGTAGGGTCCTCCAACCCAGCCCGTATTAAGCAGCCAGGTGTTTACACCATGTCGTTCGATCTTCCCTTTGAGCAAATCAGCGTATACAGAGGGATGATGGACCATGAACGGTGCGCCGAAGCATGTGCTGAATGTGATTTCCGGTTCATCTCCTACTCCAACCTCTGTTCCACCGACTTTTGCTGTGTATCCCGATACGAACTGATATAGAGCCTGACCGGGTGAGAGCTTTGCTATCGGCGGCAAGACGCCAGATGCATCACAAGTAAGCAGAATGATATTCTTCGGGTGTCCAGCCATTTTCTCTGGAACGGAATTCTCGATGAACTCCAGGGGGTAGGAGGCGCGGGTATTCTCGGTATACTCATTGTCGTCGAGATCGATCTCTCGCGTTACCGGGTCGTACACAACATTCTCAAGTACCGTGCCGAATTTACCTGTGGCTGCATAAATTTCCGGTTCTGCGCTGGAAGAAAGGCGGATCACCTTCGCGTAACAACCGCCTTCAAAATTGAAGATTCCCTTGTCGCTCCATCCGTGTTCATCGTCACCGATGAGGCTGCGGGTCGGGTCAGCCGAGAGCGTTGTCTTCCCTGTTCCCGAGAGGCCAAAAAAGAGCGCCGCATCCCCCTCCGGGCCCACATTCGCCGAACAGTGCATCGGCATAACCCCCTGAAGTGGGAGCAGGTAATTTAACACTGTGAAGATCGATTTCTTGATCTCGCCGCCGTAAGCGGAAGACCCGACTATGGCGAGATTTTGCTCGTAATTTAAGCCGATAAAGGTCTCCGAATTGGTCCCGTCAATAACTTCGATAGCTTTAAATGATGGAACTGCGACGAGGGTGAAGGCTGGGATGTGCTGCTGATATTCCGCGGCGGTTTGCGGAAGTAGGAACATATTGCGAGCGAGAAGACTGTGCCAGGCATATTCCGCGATGATGCGAATGGGTATACGGAATTCGGGATCTGCGCCTACATAACAGTCCTGAACAAAAATATCTCGCCCCTGTACATATCCCAGCATCCGGTTGTATATCTGGTTGAACTTTTTCACATCATAGGGGCGGTTATATTCCCCCCACCAGATATTCTCTTCTGTTGATGGTTCTCGAACGATGAATTTATCGTTCGCCGCTCTTGCAGTGTGTTTTCCAGAGGAGACGGCTATTGCCCCCTGGTGAGTGATGTGACCTTCACCCCGGAAGGTAATTTCCTCGTAGAGCGACTCGGGGGGTAGATTCCAATAGATAATATTAAGGTCCGAAAAACCGTGATTTTCCAAGCCGTAGTCACACTTTAATGCATCTGCCTCAGCTTGAGCGGGTGTTTTGATATTCAGCAGGTTGTTTGTCATAACCAATCCCTTGTAAGTTTACGATTGCCAATGTAGAGTTCATCGGAAGATTCAGGGTCCAACGCCCACTTCAAACGCTCGATCCCATCCTTAATATCCTTGACCGAACCTGCATAACTCAACCGCAGGTAGCCCTCCATTCCAAACGCAGAACCTGGAACCGTGCAAACCAGCGCTTTCTCGAGAAGGAAATTAGAAAGCTCCGTTGATGTCATCTGGAAGGATCGAAAATCAGGTAAGCAATAGAAAGTCCCATCGGGCTTTGTGACTTGAACCCCGTTGAGACCGATCAGCTCGTTCATCATCACATCGCGGTTATTTTGTATCGTCAAGCGGAGGCTCTCCACTACGCTTTGATCACCCAACAGCGCTCCTTCTGCAGCTGCTTGAGAGACAACCGGCGGATTTGAAGTCATCTGTGCCTGTAGATTCGCCATCACCTTGACGAGCTCTCGCGGTCCAACAACCCAGCCAATGCGAAAACCCGTCATGCCATACATCTTGGATACTCCATTGACGACAATCACATAGCTGGATTCGATATCCTCTGTTGTGTAGTTATAAGCCGGAACAGCTATCTTGCCATCGAAAATTAGTTTTTGGTAAATATCATCACAGATGAGATAGATCCCCTTCCTCTCACAGTACTCTACAATCTCGGCGATGAAATCCTCCGAGTAGAGAACTCCCGAAGGGTTGTTAGGGCTGTTCAGAATGATCGCCCGCGTACGGGAACTGACCGCCTTTTCGATATCCCGCATGTTTGGGTGGAAGGTGCCATCCTCGGGAGCAACTACGACCGGCACCCCTGAGACCATTTTTATCATCTCGGGGTAACTTACCCAGTACGGCGCCAGGAGAAGTACCTCTTCCTGCGGGTTCACGACCGTGAAAAGGATGTTGTAGAGAGACTGCTTGGCTCCCGTCGAGACGATGATATTTTCAAGTCCAGCAAGCCTGTTGTAATTTTTCTCTGTATATTGGATGATCGCCTTCTTCAGGGAAGGCATCCCATCCGTCGGTGTATATTTAATATCTCCGGCATTCAAACGAGCCGCGGCGCTGAGTATCGCGCTGATTGGTGTCTTGTTCTTCGGCTCCCCAATCCCAAGGTGAATGACGGGTTCGCCTTGGGCTCGCAGGATCCTCGCTTGCTCATTCAGCCGCAAAGTCGGTGATTCGTTGATCATCTTCGCCAGCTGGCATACAGCCATGAAGTTCTCCTATCCGGTCTATCCATCTCTACAGTGCACTTCAGGGCATATTATAGCCTCGCTTAACCCTTAAGTGACCTTCTGCACGCAACCTTTCTCGACATTCTATCCATTCCCTGGGATCATGCTTCCGCTCCTGCTTTCAGCAGCTCGCTGATCACCAAAGGCACTCCTTTTTCGGAATCCTCTTGAAGGCTCAGCGCTCCTTCGGGACAGGTGCTTACACACACGCCGCAACCCATGCACAAACCCCGGTCAATTTCCAATTGCGCATTGTCCATACTCATCGCACCGAAAGGACAGTGCTCAGCGCATAATCCGCAAGCGACGCAAAGGTCGATCTCCACCTCGCTGACGTAACCCGAAGAAGCCAGCATGGGGGTCCCGTTCCGCATCGAGTGGATCGCACCACAACAACATGAGCAGCAATTACAAATCGCATAAAACCGTCCCAGCATCGCATCCTTGAAAAAGGCGTGATGAACGTGTCCGCGCGCGTGCTCTGCTTCAAGTATGCCCTCAGCATGCTCACGCGTAACCCGGCGCGAGCGATCCGGGTGATGGTCAAGTACAAATGATGCGAAAGGCTCGCCCACAACCATGCAAACATCCAAAGGTAAGCATGGCTCCAAGCGAGCAGATCGACATGCACAGTACATGATGACGATATGATCGGGGTCGGTCATGATAATATCGCGCGCCTTCGTATATGGAATCACATGCTCGAGATCCGGTAAATGGATATCTTCCTGGACCTGGACGAGCTGGCGAGCGGAATCGGTCGTGATTACCTTTCCATGATAGGTGTCTGCGAAGGTCTTGCCCTTCGAAACCGTTTCCTCCCTTGCCGGACTCAGTTTAGATAAAATTGAAATCATTGAGCTGAGCGGACGGCTGACAGGATGCTCCCCGAGTCCA
>DAOWMX010000012.1 GCA_030642885.1 Anaerolineales bacterium
ACGCGATGACCGCGAAAGCGATGGTTTTCAGTACAGGTTCCATGATTTCGAGCATACTAGGATTATTCAGACAAAGCCACTGGATGAACGATCAATCCCAAGGGCATCACAGCAGCGGCAGTTGAGGATCCTGATGCTCCGGTGGATCGATTGCCAATCGCTCCCGTAAATTCTCACGCGTTAACGTCGTCTCTGCTATGAGTCGTCTGACGAGGCGGAATTTTATCACTGGCGGACCACCATGAAGCCAGTCCTGCAGCCGCGGGTCTCTTCGTGCTTTCTCTGCCACCAGCTCTGCGCGGCCACCCGGAATGACATACGTAATCCCCTCCACCGCATCAGCTTGGAGCACACCTGCCCAGACGGCTGTTTCCATGATTCGGAACGCATAGGCTACTTCCCCACCCTCCCCGAGCCACTTAATCATCTCCCCTTCGCTGACCTCAAACTCAAGCTGCGAGCCAAGGTCCACCAGCAGGCGCCTAATTTCAGCGCAATCCTCTTGACGTGCTGCGGCATAGTCCTCCGCGCGCAACCTCCAGCGGCCATCCGTATCAGGTCCTTCTGCGAATGAGCGCAGGCAGACGGCGATAAGCCGGCGGTCAGGTGTGAGTAACCCTGGAAATTGTTTGCAGATTTGTTTGTCAAGTTCGTAGTCAAATATCCAACCTTCCTTACGCAGTGACTCGAGGACCCGGCGCTCAACGAGATCTGTGAGGCTCGCCTCCGCGAACGGCGGGTCCGAAAGCCAGTACAGTCCACTCTCTACCTCCGCCCCACGTCCCAGGTGCAGAAAGGTCTTCCGATCACCCAGGACTGTCTCCAGCGACTCACCCATGACCTGCATGAACTGCCGCCCTTCTGCTTCACGGATGTTCTCGAGCAACCCACCATCCGTGAGGTCAGCCCAAGCGGCAGCATGCAAGAGCGGGTAGACTGAGGGTTCAGCCCGTGAGATGAGAATTTGTCGGCCAGAGGAGCGCATGCGCTCCTCCCTCCCTTTTTTCCCGCATGCCTTCTGCGCAGAAGAGTCTAATTTCCAATGAAAGACAGCCTGCTCCTCACCTGCACGCAGCGCTCGCCCCTGCAGGGCGAATCCCGCCGCGTTAAATCCGGACAGGACCGCGGCGATAAAACCGGGTTCTGCTTCGGGCAGGTATGAAATCACAGGGGTGTCCGATTTTATCGAAGACGCCACACTCGTGAGCACTGTGCGCAGCGCGGCAGCGTGCCACGACCAATCATACCGTCGACGACGCAATGCCACTTTGATCGGAGCTGCGGTTTCTCGCCCCCACAGCCATGCCGCCCAAAGCGCTGAGAGGGTCCAAAATGCTTGATTGTGGCGCGGAGGCACGGTGAGCAGCAAGCTCACCTGCGCGGGGTCAAACGTCTCCATTAGATCCCGTACAGTGCCGGGGTAGATCGCGATCGTTCCCTCCTGTATAGGGCTGTCACTCGGCCAATCGGTTACCCGCAAATCGGGTTGCTCCATAGCCCAAGTTTCGACCGCCTGTTCCAGCGCTCGCCAGATATTGTGTTCACGGTAACGCTGTGAGGCTCTCAATTGACGCGGCCGCTCGCGACCCTCTGGATAACTCCATAGAGCGTTCGCCCCATCGAACGCAGAGAGCAGCAAGGCATGAAGCGCTCGAAGAAGCGATCCATCGAGCGCCAATTGGTCTATCTTGTTGGTGATGGTTACAAGCGCGTAGATAGCACGGCCGGGATAAACAGAAAGAGCTGCCTCCGCATGTTGACGGTCCGGATCGCCGGCAGGGGCTACTTGTTCGAGTGCCAGGGCATGCTGCAGTCCCCGCCGCGAGAAATCGAGGGCTCGATTCCAGTCGTCCTCCGTCGTAGGAGATTCACCCGTGTGAGCACAGTGATCGCAAGAGTAAACCTTGTGGGTCGGACCACCCAATTCCAGGTCCCATACGAAAAACTCGACGGATATGGCTTCACCGCACCGCGCACACGTGCTGCGATAAAGATCGAGGATGAACCGCTCCATGCGCGTATTATCTTTGGGAATTGCGGCCAGGTGGGAGAGCGCCGCTTGCAGCTCTCCAAGCTCGAAAGGCCGAAGTGTGTGCTGGAGGACGAAGCGGGTAACGGGGTTGTTCGCGGCAACTAGAACCGTATGTCCCGATTTGGCCGCCTCTAAAACCAGGCGTGGTGAAGCGCCAAAGGGATCCAACACAAGCCCCGCGGGCAAACGTTCATCGGCCAGAACTTGCTCGATGACGCCCTCCTCAAGAGGCGGCATGAACCTCTTGAGAGGTCCTTGATGACTATCTGGGTATCCAACCGGTAAAGGTAGTTCCATCCTCTTGAGTATACGTCAACCCTGCCCTACTTTAATCACCCTTTTTTAAAGAAACCGCCGGTCGACGCCCAAGCGTAGATGGTATGATTCGCTTAGATGCTGCATCTTTTTCTGATTTTCACCCGTGCTCAAGTCCACAAGGACACGCATGGGGTTAACCAGCAGCCATAGTCAGCCGGAAAGATGTGGCATAGACTCTAATTGACGTACAGGTGAGATACTTGATGAAACTTCGCAAGATTCTTCTGTTTATAGCCATCACCTTGCTCGCCTCGGGATGCAACAGGCTCAATCCATCCACGCCGGAAATCCCGGCGACGGTTGTGATAGGAGATCTGACTCAAACCCAGGCTCCGTATGTTGCTCCAACCTTCTCGGCGCAGGTCTGCCCCATTCCCCCGGGCTCACCGGACTTGCCAAGCCTGAACAACCCACACACGTGGGCCCCGGACATCCTGGCTTATCTCAACGCGGGTGGATTCGTTAGTTCGCTGCTCGATCACATCCAAGCCTCGAATTCCACCGATCCATCGGCCAAGGCAGGTGAGATTCTCGATCTGAACGAAGACGGGTTTGAGGACCTTGTGCTCGTTCTAAAACAAGCCCCCTCTGAACTGACGCCATTGCCTTCCGGCTCTCTGCTCATCTTTCTTTGCTCAGATGAAGCGTTCCGGGCTGTGTATGTAACCTCTCCCGCAAGCGAAGCCGGACTGCCAAAACTGCAAGCAGCGCGTGACTTCACCGGCGACGGGCATCCTGAGCTGCTTACCTTATGGGAATCATGCGGAGCTCACACATGTTTCGCTCAGGCTGAAATCCTGAAATGGAACGGATCTGGATTTGAGAATCTATGGCAGGGACGCAGCGACGACCTACCCTCGCCAGACATCGAACTACAAGGCCCCCTTGCCGATGGCAGCACAGCAATTTCGATCACGGCGAGAGGGATCGGGTCTGTGGGCGCAGGGCCCTACCGGGAAATCCGGCGCACTTGGACATGGCATCCCGAACCAGGGCGCTTCGAAGTCTCAGAAGAAGCGCTCGCAAACCCAAAATACCGGATTCACGTCCTACACGACGCCGATCAAGCTGCCCTGGAAGGAGATTACGAGACGGCAACTATAGGATATCTGCGGGTTATGGAGGATGGAACCCTGGATGATTGGTCCTCCGGTGAGGACGGAAGAGCAGCACTCCGTGCTTATGCTGCCTTTCGCCAGATCGTCATCGATATTCGTACTGGGAATACAGCCAACGCCGAAAATGGGTTAGATTTCCTTCGAGCCGCCTATCCGCCTGGGTCCCCTCACCATTCCTACGCTGCCTTGGCGGAACGCTTTTGGGAAACCTACAAAATCGAAGGGGACCTAAGAGAAGCATGTTTGGCCGCGCAAAGTTACACCCTCAATAACCCTGAGAACATACTCGAACCGCTTTACTATGGCTACGCCAACCGCACATACCTCGCGGCTGACATCTGCCCGCTTGATAACGAATAGAAATTAACTATCTAAGAGAACACCAAAAAGGACTTCGATGCCTCCATTACCGATCACCCAGTTTGAACCGCATATAAAAGAGCTTGTAGCTTTGATCGAGAGCTTCGTTCTAATCGAATCTCCAACAACTTCGAAATCGGCTGTCGACGAACTCGGGCGCTTTGTTGCCGCCGAGATGGAAGCGCGCGGCGCCCAGGTCCGCAGCGAGCCACAAACGGATGCAGGCGATCATCGTATTGGCATCTGGGGCGATGGTCAGGGGGGATTGCTGCTGATGGTCCACCTCGACACAGTCCATCCTCTCGGCACTCTGGAGAACATGCCTTTTGCGAAACGTGAAAACCGCCTCTTCGGACCGGGAGTGCTGGACATGAAAGCCAGTATTGCGATTGCACTCACCGCGATCGAGATACTGCGCCAGAATGAGAAATTACGACAGGACAAGCTGACTCTACTGTGCACCTCCGATGAAGAAACTGGAAGCCGCACGTCACGGGCGCTCATCGAACAGATGGCGCAAGATCATGAACTCGTCCTCTGTCTCGAACCTGCCCTGCCAGACGGCGGCCTGAAAACCTGGAGGAAAGGTACGCTCGGTTTCAGGGTTGAGGCGATAGGCAAGGCCGCACACGCAGGCAGCAACATCAAGGATGGAGTAAACGCCATCCTTGAGATGGCCCATCAAATTCCGGGGATTGCCGCGCTTGCCGATGACAAAACCGAGACCACGATAAATGTCGGCGTGATTGAAGGCGGCACTCGCTCAAACGTCGTCCCCGATCTCTGCTGGCTGCGGGTCGATGGGCGCGCCAAAACAAAAGAGGAGGGAGATCGGGTCTTGGCCTCAATGCTCGCTCTCGAACCTATTCTCGAGGGCGCGGAAATCAGGGTGAAAGGCGGTTGGAATCGGCAACCCATGGAACGCAACGAACTGATGATAAAAACATTCCAACGCGCACAAGGCATCGCCCGCGACCTGGGGCTCTCGGTCTCAGAGGGGGGCACCGGAGGCGGTTCTGACGCGAATTTCGTCGCTGCACTGGGGGTGCCTGTGCTGGATGGTTTCGGCGCGATCGGAACCGGCGCCCACACCCAACACGAGCAAATTGAGACGGAAAGTCTAGCAGAACGGACCGCGTTGATCGCCGCTCTGATCAGCGAGTGGTAGCCAATCCTTCAAGCACAGCCAATAAATCGGCGTAGTCATTCATCCACGCCATCTTGCGCAAGAAGTCCGCGGGCGAAGGGGAATACTCCCAGAGGGCGCGGACAGCCTCACCCACAGGGTCATCCCCTGCGGCCCCGCCGGGTTCGTCAGCGTAGGCTCCATGGAACGCGAAGTAAGCTTGATTCAGACGGCGGATGCGATATCCATGCTCCCAGAAGAACTCCCTTCTGGCATCCATATAGCGCTCGGCAGTTTCAATCTCCCCCGCTTCCAAGAATGCGTCGGTCTGAACACGGGTCTCATGCATTTCCTTCCTAAAATCAAAAGCTGGAGGCTCCGGCTCACTCTCGCTTGAATTTGGGGCAATCTCAACCGGAAGCAGTGCAGGATAGTTTCGTCGGATTACCTCCCACCCGATCGCCTTACCCATCAACGATGCAGTGGTCTCGTTCATGGTTCGAAGCTCTTCATTCGTGAGATAATTCATGCCCAGCGGGCGCAAGGTCAGATAATTGTGAATCCACTCGTGAGCGATCACTTCAACGATCCATGTCAGATTGGTTGTCTCCTGCACCATGGTTGGATAGGTTCCCATTCCGCCGATGGGCACGACAAGCGCCGAGACATCCAGACTATCTTCGATACCCCCCTCGAGATTCACTTTTCGTTCAAGCGTCAGGTCCACATCGAGGGTGATATTCGCGATCTGGCGAATGACCTCGCGCGGTGAGACGATGAGCGCATTTGGAAGCGGATCGAAGATGAACACTACCGGCGGGAAAGGCGCTCCCCCTAATTCCAAACCCATATCCGCAATCACAATCGCCACCTGCTCCTGAAGAATGCTCTCCGCGGGTGGCCCAAGCCGATTCACCTGGTTGCGGATGTTCTCCAAGTTATCCAAACTCTCCTGGAGTGCAGAGCCGGCTTGATCCACATTCGGGTCCCCCAGCGCTTCCTGTACTTCCCGCTCGGTCTGCTGTGCGCTTCGCACCAGCTCAAGATAATCAATGACCAGTTGTGTGCGATCTTCCTCACCCGCATAGGCTGCCGGGTGAAGGCTGAGTTGACTGAGCTTCTCAAAGGAAGCATCTATGGTCCAGCTAAGATAATTAAACTCCACCGACCGGGTGAAGAGCCGGGTCCGATCCACAACATCGCGAACATTCAGACCGCTTCCGCCCAGAAGCAGAGTTACTATAAAAAGAAGTGCACAGCGCTTAATAACGCGCCAGAATTTTTTAAAATCATCCGCTGAACGCATAGCGGCATGATACCAAGCGAGAAAAAGGTGTCAACATCAGTATGTTATAATCTCGTTCCCTCCAGATCGGTAAAATCGGTCAGGAGCCCATAAACCGATGAATTTCCTCGTAACCGGCGCCGCCGGATTCCTAGGCTCTGCACTTGCCAACCGATTAGCCCGCGAAGGGCACCAGGTTCGTGGCTATGATGACCTCTCAGCCGGGGACCCAGCGCGGCTCTCGGCAGATGTGCTCTTCACTCGCGGAGATGTGACAGATCGCCCCAAACTCTGGACGCTGTTGCAGGATATTGATTGTGTTTACCATCTGGCCGCGAAAGTATCCGTCCCCGAATCGATTCTCTACCCACGTGAGTACAACATCATCAACGTCGGCGGAACCGTCAGCGTCATGGAGGCGATGCGCGACGTCGGAGTCCGCAGGGTAATATTGATCTCCTCCGGCGCGATTTACGGCGATCAAGGTCAACAACCCCTGGTCGAGAGTGCTCCCCCGAATCCAGGATCCCCCTATGCGGTTTCAAAATTAGCCGCCGAGCATTACGTGCATACGATCGGCGCCCTCTGGGGAATAGAGACCGTCGCACTGCGCGTGTTCAACGCCTACGGCCCTGGTCAACCGCTCGCCGCATCCCACCCGCCGGTCGTGCCGCATTTCTTGCGCCAGGTTTCCCATGGGGGATCAATGGTCATTCACGGGAAGGGTGAACAGACGCGTGACTTCGTCTACCTGGACGATGTCGTTGCAGCTATGGTCGCCGCCGCTTCCGCGCCTACGATTAACCGCTCCGTGATCAACATCGGCAGTGGAACCGAGACGAGTATTCAATCCCTGGGTCAATCCGTCCTGGAAGCCGCTGGATTAAAGTCGGAGTGGATTTACAAGGAAGACCAGGATGCTGGCCCATCACGCATGTGCGCCGACATCCGTCTTGCCAAAGAGAAACTTGGCTATAAGCCGCGCTTCAGCCTGCAGGAAGGGCTCGAGCGCATGATCCGCAAGGACCCACGGTTCCGCCCCGATTCACCCTCCAGGTGAACTTCCTGCCGATTTGACAGCTTACTTAAGAATCGAATTTCGGGTATTGATCCTGGGAGTTGATTTAGGTACCTATCTGCACTACGAAACTGCCGCCGGGATTCTTTTGGCCGGATTTCAATGATGATCTCCAATTCTGTGATTGCACGCAGCTTCTTCGATCGTCCTACGTTGACCGTCGCTCGCGAATTGCTCGGACAGCGCCTCGTCAAACTCGAGGGTGATCAGCGCATTGCTGGTTTGATCACCGAAACCGAGGCCTACATTAGTACCGAGGACGACGGGTGCCACGCCCGCTCAGGCCGCACTAACCGCAATCACTCGATGTGGGGTCCACCAGGTCATGCCTATGTCTACTTCACCTACGGCATGCATTGGATGTTGAACTTCGTTACCGAGAGAGAGGGTTTCCCAGCCGCAGTACTCCTGCGAGGCGTGAAACCGGTTGAAGGATACGAAGTCATCCAGCGGCGAAGAGCCGGACGCCCGGAGTCGGAGTTAACCGACGGACCGGCGAAACTGTGTCAGGCGTTCGCCATCGACCGGAGCTTTGATGGTTTGGACCTTTGCCATGCACAGAGCGTACTTTTCATAGAGCGGGATGTTCCCGTCCCGGAACATAGCGTAACAATTGGCCCGCGAGTGGGTTTAAATCAAGTAAGCGAACCGTGGAAGAGTATGCCCTGGCGCTTCAGGGTCAATCCACGCTGATAAGGAGATTTAACAATGCCACTACTGGATGGTAAAAACGCTCTGGTTTTCGGGGTCGCTAACGATCACTCGATCGCCTGGGGGATCTCCCAGGCCATGCATGAGCACGGCGCTCAACTCGCCTTTTCCTACGCCAGCGAGGCTCTTGAGCGTCGGGTGCGTCCACTTGCCGCATCGGTGGGCTCAGACTTCGCCGAACTCTGTGACGTTGCCGACGACAAGCAGATCGAGGCGGTTTTCACCAAAGCAGCCGAGAAACTCGGGAGCATTGATGTTCTCGTGCACGCCGTCGCATATGCTGATCGCGAGGACCTCAAAGGCGATTTCCACATGACGAGCCGCAGCGGCTTCCATATGGCAATGGACATCAGTGTGTTTTCCTTTATCGCTCTGGCACGCGCCGCCTTGCCGCTGATGAAACCGGGCGGTTCGATGCTCACCCTGAGTTATTACGGCGGCCAAAAAGTAGTTCCGAATTACAATGTGATGGGGGTAGCGAAAGCCGCTCTTGAGGCGACCACCCGCTACCTCGCCGCCGATCTCGGACCCAGGGATATCCGTGTTAATGCCATTTCTGCCGGACCCATCCGCACGCTGTCCGCCGCCGGCGTGAGTGGGTTTAAACGAATGCACCGGGAATTCTCTGGATTCGCCCCGTTGCGCAAGAACATCACCATCGAGGATATCGGCGGTGCGGCTGTCTGGCTCGCGTCCGACCTGGCGAGCAAGGTCACAGGGGAGGTACTGTTTGTCGACTCGGGATACAATATTCTTGGAATCCCTGATATCGAAGAAGGTCAAAATTAAGCATTCCCTGGATACTTGGCAGTGTTAAACATCTTTCGTTCCGGTCCGCTATTTCATACCGATCCAGAACTGAGCGCGCTACGCACGAAACTCTCAAAACGCGCTGTCATCGTTGTCTATGTCATGTTCGGGATCTGGCTGCTGACCGACCTGCTCATCCGGCGATTCATCCCCTCGAGCGCACCCGATAGCCTCCTTTTCGATCTGGTCGCGGCCATCCTTCTAGGGACCGTGGGAGTCATTGCCCTGCGCCTCATTAATCTGGGAAACACTTCACGTGCGGGCTACCTTCTCGCCAACTCGTTTCTCGTTTTCGCACTTATCATCCTGTTTTTCTTCACCCCGAGGGTATTCATCCCGGCCGCACTTCTTTTCATCCCCATCGCGCTTGCAGGGATGATGATCGGTGGAAGAACACCCTTTTTATACTCGGTCCCTGCCTCGCTGGCGCTCGCCGCGAGTTATTTCATGCACGGTAGTGAATTCATATTGCTTGGGGTCGAGCTTGAGGGTATCACTGCGGGTCTTTTCCTGGGTTGTCAAATCGTTCTTCATCAGGGTCTGGCAACCATGTTCACCATTACTTCAGCTCACGTCGAATCCACAATCGAACAATTGCTTTATCAAACTGAACAGTTGTCGCATCTGGCAAATACCGATGCACTGTCCGAGTTGGCGAACCGCCGCTTCTTTGTTGAGCAGCTTGAGCGCGAATTTGCGCGCGCCAAACGATACCGACGGCCTCTAACACTTCTTTACCTTGATCTCGATGATTTCAAATTGATAAATGATCGCTTTGGGCATGCGGTTGGGGACGATGTCATACGCAACTTGTCTTTGTCGATGCGCGCCGTGCTGCGGTCAACGGACCTGTTAGCACGTATTGGAGGGGACGAATTTGCTGTTCTGCTCCCCGAGACAACGATTAAGGGCGGCATCGGTGTGACCCAAAAATTGAAACGCGCCCTGGTCGCGTTCACATCCAGACCGGACTGCGTAATCCCCTCCTTGACCTTTTCAGCGGGTCTGGCCCAGTTTCGCTTCGAAGATGAATCGATCGATGACCTGCTCGCACGTGCAGACGCCGCCCAATATAAGGCCAAGGATGCCGGCAAAGGGCAGATTCGCACTCAACACGACACCATTCAGCTTTCTTTATTCGAGGAAGAACCAACTCCTTGAGAAAGCACTCTTACTCTCGGCACAAACCTCATTTCCTTTTTCTATAGAGAACCTGACAAATCCAGAACATCGAACGTGAAAGGATCGTCAATGGTACATACGGGAAACATTGATCTGAGTACAAGGGGACATGCTGACATGCATGACTTGACGAAGGCCGTAGAGGATATCGTTGAGAGCTCCGGGGTACACTCCGGACTCGTAACGGTGTTCACCCCCTCAGCGACCAGCGCCATCACAACCATTGAATTCGAGTCGGGCGCGTTGGAAGACCTTCGGCATGCGCTCGACGAAATTGCCCCACAGGACCGAAACTACCAGCACAATCTTCGTTGGGGAGACGGGAACGGTCATTCCCATCTGCGGTCGGCACTGCTCAAGACTTCTTTTTCGATCCCGATTGTCGCAGGTAATATGACGCTGGGAACATGGCAACAGATCCTATTTGTTGATTTCGACGTACGCGCTCGTCAACGCCGCCTTGTTGTACAGGTCATAGGTGATTGAGCCTCGTGGTGTAGTAAGATTGGAACCCATCGCTGAGTAAAGGTAAATGAGCATAGGAGGGCAATATTGAAACGTCTTCTAGCAGTTCTAGCGCACCCGGATGATGAGAGCTTTGGCCCCGGAGGAACTTTGGCGCTTTACGCCCAAGAAGGCGTCGAAGTGCATCTCATCTGCGCCACGCGCGGTGATGTCGGCGCACTGCCGCCAGAGATGCAGCTAAACGCTGAAGAGACCGCGCGTATGCGCTTGGACGAACTGCGCTGCGCAGCGGCGCAACTTGGATTGACCGAGGTGCACATGTTGGGCTACCGCGATTCGGGCATGCCCGGCTCGAGCGACAACAACCACCCCGAGGCGCTAACTGCAGCCCCGGTGGCGGAAGTCGCCGAGAAGATTGCCGGTCTAATGCGCCAGATACGTCCACAGGTTGTGATCACCCACGATCCTGTCGGAGGCTACCACCACCCCGATCACATCGCCGTACACAATGCAGCCGTTGAAGCTTTCAACAGCGTAAGAGGGGAATTGGACGGCGCATCTGTCTCTCTAGAGTCTTGCCCTCAGAAACTCTACTATCACACCTTCCCACGTCGTTTCCTGCGCGTCATGGTGCGACTGCTGCCCTTTTTCGGCAAGAACCCCCGTAAATTCGGACGGAATGAAGATATTGATTTGCTGGAGATCAGCCGCGACGATTTCCCCATTCACGCCAGAATCGACTTCCGCCGGGTCGCTGAAATAAAAGAAAAGGCCTCTGCCTGCCACCAGAGCCAGC
Organism: Anaerolineales bacterium; assembly: GCA_030642885.1. Taxonomy (GTDB): domain Bacteria; phylum Chloroflexota; class Anaerolineae; order Anaerolineales; family E44-bin32; genus E44-bin32. Next base: position 11,282 of record DAOWMX010000012.1, read on the forward strand.
AGGGACCTAGTTCCGGCGGGTTCTTTGGTGTGCTCATGAGGCTTTTCAGCGGACCGGAGACGTTTACACGCGCCTACCCAGCAGCGGAGGACAGACTGCGAGAGCGTGACCTCTTCGACGGTGTAGAAAGCGGCTAACCACACCAAGGTGCGGGCATGCCATCCATCTCGAGCCGGTGCTAGACCATCGACCTCGCTCCGACTGTTGTTAGCGGCGGTATCAGGCGCTCCGCTTGCATGGTAAGATTCCTCCTTGGAGCAAATGCTCATGGGGAAGATCGACATCATCATGTCTGTCAGCAAGCATTCAACGGCTGCCATTCCCAATCACTTTAACTTTCCCCAGCGTATCGATACAAACGCTCGGCGCTCAATCTGGTGTGACCCGCATGGTTAAAGTATCACCATGATCTCCACATACCGGCACTGCCCTTGCTAACAGAGGAATAGGAAACTGCGATGATATCGTTATTAAACATCCCAGCAGCTGCTCTACCGTTCATCATCTTCGCCCTGCGAGTCTCGGATATGTCGCTCGACACCCTGCGAGTGCTCTTCGTCATCCGCGGGCGGAAACCTTTAGCATGGACCCTGGGTTTCTTCCAGTCACTTCTATGGGTTATTGCTATCACAAGCGTTCTGAGCAATTTGGACAACTTGTGGAACATCATCGCTTACGCAGGAGGTTTTGCCACTGGAAACGTCGTCGGAATGGCGATCGAGGAACGTCTCGCCATCGGGCATAGCAGCCTGCAGATCATCAGCTCCCGTTGGGGCAGCGCAATCGCTGAAGCCATCCGCGAGAAGGGCTACGCCGCAACCGAACTCCCCGCGCGCGGCAAGGATGGGACGGTCAGCATGATCAGCTGCAGTATCCTGCGCCGGGATATCGATGCAGTCCGGCAAGAGGTTAATAGGATCGATCCCGATGCATTCATCACCGTAGAGGATATCCGTCCGCTTCACCGAGGCTTCTGGCGATCCTGATCGGTAGTGGGTCGCAGAAAAACCCTTGAAAATAATCTATGGTTCCACATTAAACCGTCGATGATCTTTTCCCCTGACCCCAATATCCGATGAGTCTGGATTGGAGCCTTATCCCCGCCGCGCTCGTCCCATTCATGATCCTGTTCATCCGCGTATGCAATCTTTCTCTTTCAACGCTGCGCGTGCTTACGGTTGTGCGCGGACGAAAACGAGCCGCCTGGGCACTTGGCTTCGTCCAGAGCCTGATCTTTATCACTGTTATCGCGGGCGTCATTAATAATCTTGATAACCTATGGAACCTGGCAGCATACGCCGCGGGTTTCGCAACCGGAAACGTCCTGGGAATAATCATTGATGATCGTATCGCCCCCGGGTACAGCCTGCTGCGGATCACGAGCTCGAGTCACGGGGCAGCCATCATGGAAGCTTTGCATCAAGCCGGGAAGGGCGCAACGGAGGTCACCGGATCAGGCCGCGACGGGACCGTGAGTCTGATCTACTGCTACTCACCCCGACGAAAGGTGCGAAAGATAAAAGAACTTGTGCTGCAGCACGACCCCCAGGCTTTTATGACGCTACTACAAGTGCGACAGATCGGGGGCGGTTGGGAGGGTTAACGCCATTGTCAGAAGGAATCCCATGGGGGGTTGGCCCGCACGTCCGCCCGCCCCCCAAAGCGCGCCGGAAGAAAGATATCAGGAAGAGAGACCCTACTCTGATGGCTTGCATCTTGCATCACTCTTTGAGCGGCGCGGGGATGCAACACACCACAGCGGCATATACCCTTATAGTAGGAGCAAGGGTTGGTTTGCAACGCCCCATCCCAAACGGTATAATCCCGCGACCCTTTGTATGAGCTTAACTCGAGCATATCTACACCTTGATCTGCTTGAGAATCGGGTATCTTTTGTCTATCTGCTCTGTGAATCGGGAAAATTAGAAGAAAAAACAGAATGGCACTCAAGGGCAACCTACGCGACTTTAATGTCACTCAGCTTCTGAATCTGATCAATATTGCCCAGAAGACCGGCACGCTCACGGTCGAGGGTCCAGATGCCATTTCTTGGGTTTCCTTCCGCGCAGGAAAACTAATCTACGCACAAATGGGGAATGAGGACGGAAGCCTAACCGGCATCCTCACCCGCGCCGGGAAGATCACATCCAAACAAGCAGACGTCATCAAAAAAAATGCAACAGAAAAGAGCGACCAGGGGCTTGGCCTGCTCCTGATAAACGCTGGCTATCTCTCCCAGCAAGTCATCCTGGACAGTATTCAACAGTACGTCCTTGACATTGTTTACCAACTCTTTACCTGGATTGATGGACTCTTCCGCTTCGACAATGGCGTCCTGCCACCCTCTGATGCAATCACGGTCCGCATGGACCTCGAAAATATCATCATGGAAGGCTCACGCCAAACGCAGGAATGGGAACTGCTTAAAGATGAGATCCCAAGTCTTGATATGGCCCTAACCTTCGTCGACCGGCCGGGCGCCGACATTCGTGATGTTCAACTCACGGTTGAGGAATGGAAGGTCGTGTCCTACATCAACCCCAAGAACACGCTCAAACAGATCGGCAAAACCAATAGGATGAACGACCTGGAGATCAGGCGCATTGTCTATGGGTTAGTGCAAGCCGGCCTGGTAGAAATCATCCGCCCAGAAGGCATGCCTTTGCCGCCAAAAGCGAAAAAATTACCGCCTGTTGATAAGAAAGAGCAGGCTTCACTCGTGAATAAGTTGATTCATAGAATCAGGTCCCTATAGGGAAAGTGGCGTATGCAAACAGTAAAGATGGTCGTCACAGGTCCATTCAACTCCGGTAAGACAGCGTTCATTCAATCTGTCAGTGAGATAGATGTCGTCTCGACAGAGCGCAAAATCAGCACCGAGGCTGAACGGATTAAAGAAACAACCACGGTTGCGATGGATTTTGGCCGGATTACCGTGGACGACGACCTGGTGCTCTACTTGTTTGGCACGCCCGGGCAAAAGCGATTTGATTTCATGTGGGAGATCCTGGCTGAAGGGATGCTCGGGTTCGTCGTCATGGTGGACAGCGCCCGACCCGAGACCTTCCGTGAGGCACGTGGAATCCTCCAAACCTTCCGAGCGTACGCCCCGACTCCTTATGTCGTCGCCGCGAACAAGCAAGATCTCGATGATGCGTGGGAAGTGGAGGACCTGCGTATCGCCCTCGGCCTCGATTCAAAAATCAAGATGCTCCCGTGTGTGGCAAACGATCGAGACCAGGTGAAATCCGTTCTTCTGGAACTCCTTTTTAGCATTCTCGAGGAGTCAAAAGAGTAGAACGGACATAGCCAGGATTTCTTGTTTCCGACCTCCCTTACCGCTGTCAGTTATTTAAGATTGTCATGTACTATTTGACAAAGGGAGTAGTTGCCGCCGGACCCGCTCTTCACGAAGAGCGGAGCCCATCTTTTATAAAGGAGGGAGAGAGATGAAGAAGGGTCGCATCCTTGTCGTTGAAGATGACTCTGACATTGGAAACATGCTCCGCATCTACTTCACCGGACAGGGTTATGATGTAGATCTCGCTACAAACGGATCAGACGCGCTCACCTCCACACACTCAAACATGCCCAATCTCATCGTCCTGGACATCCTTCTGCCCGATATGGATGGCTATTCAGTCTGCCAGGAATTGCGCGCATCTCCACGGACTCATCACATCCCAATTATCTTCCTAACCCAGAAGGATTCACGCAGCGATCGTATCGCCGGGTTAGAGCTTGGCGCCGACGATTACATCACCAAACCTTTCGACATTGAAGAACTCAAGCTGCGGGTTCAGAACGCCATCGCCCGCGCGGAGCGTGAGAGCCTGATCGATCCACGCACAGGTCTCCCCACCGGCGCCATCATCCAGGAGAAGTTACGCGAGCTCGTCAACAAAAAAGAGTGGGCATTGCTCTATTGCCGCCTTGAACAATTCGAAGGCTTCAAAGAAGTCTACAGTTTCGTCACCGGCGATGAGAGCCTGCGGATGACGGCAGCGATGTTCTGTGAAGTCTTGGCGGAGCATGGGGATGAGAAGGATTTTCTCGGGCACGCCGGTGGGGGTGACTTCATCGTCATCACCATCCCTGCTGCCGCAGATGCAATCAGTGAACAGCTCAAACAAAGTTTTAATGAACGGATAAAAGAACACTACTCAAAAGAAGATCTGGATCGGGGTCACTTAGTCGTACCCCAAGGCAGTGGTGATGGGGTTCAAATTCCATTAATGACCATGAGCATCGGACGGTTGGATTCAACCGCGAAGAAATTCAACGACTTGCGCGAAATAACAGAGGCGGCCATGGAGGCACAGCGCATGGACGCGACGACGACCTAAAGCATGCTCGCGGAAAATTTCCTTGGTCTCATTTTCGTCGCCCTTGCGTTGCTTCTCATCGGGGTCGGCATCGGCTGGAGTCTGCGTTCGTCCAGGCTAGCCGAGCCGATATCCTCAGATGGGGAGGTTGTTCCCACATCGCCAGCAATTGGCACAGAATCCCAAGCTTCTCCAGACGGTGATGTTCTATCGACGCTCCAATCTCTGCATACTGCGCTGAGCCACCCCGAAGATTTATCCACTCTCGTCGAAGGTGCCCTTAAAGGAATCTCTCACCTGTTCCCGTTCGACATTGTTGAGCTCAACCTGTTCGATCGAACGATCGGCCACTTCATCCCGCATCGGCTCTGTTCACCGCGCTCCTCCGACTTTGTCACCGGCATGGGGGATGATGTCTACCGCCTGGGGGAGGGCTACACCGGTTGGCTGGTCGAGCACCGCGAATCCTTGTTGCTCCCAGACGTCGCCGAGAGGGGCGATGTTCAACCCAAGGCCCTGCGCGGGAAATTTCCATTTAAGTCATACCTGGGCACCGCTTTAACCGACCGGGATGAAGTCGTGGGCACACTGGAGCTGGCCCACCAAGAAGTACTCACGTACGACCGCCGCCATCAAGCACTTCTCGAAGCCGCCAGCGCAGCTATTGCGCTGTCGATTGCGAACCTCAACCTCCACAGTCAGCATCAGCAGTTTGTTGATGAATTCGTTGGGATAACCGACATCCAGGGAGCCGCAGCTTGGGTTCACGAACCAGAAACGTTGGTAGAGCAGCTCTCCAAAACGCTCGCAACCAGAGTTGGCGCGGATGTCCTATGTTTACTGTTGTACGACGAAGACTCACAATCGCTCATCGGTCAACCGCCGTTCTTCGGTGTTTCCCCATCCGTCCTTTCGGATGATCTTATCCTCCCATCTTCCCCCGAGAACCCGCTTTCGACAATCTGGCAAACCCAAAAATATTGGTTTTCAAACGCCGCAGTGGAGGAGCAGCTCATCGACCAGATGAAGCTTCGATCCTTTGCGGAGAAGGCTGAAATCCGCACGCTTCTGATAACTCCATTGGGGGGCGATGAACACCGAATCGGCGCAATCCTGGCGGGGAATACGGACGCAGAGTCAAGTTTCTCTGAGGGAGATGCCGAAGTCCTGGCCTCGCTATCGCGGCTTTGCTCGCCCCTGATCGAAGCATCGCAGAAGTTAACCCGAGATCGAGGCGCTGACGAGACTGAGAGGGCAGATCTAACCGCCGCGGGGTTGATTCTCGATTCCGGGGCTCAACCTGCGGAAGAAACCACGACCAGCGCGCTCCAATGGGCAGAGGCTCTTCTAAGAATCTCGGCGGAATTATCCTCCAGCCTCGACGTCGACCGTGTGCTCGAGAGAACGCTTTCTCTCACCAGCGAACTCATCAGCGCTGCCCAGGCAAATGTCCTGATGCTTTCGCCGGATGGCGACTCTCTACAGCTGCGCGCGTCGTTTGGTGAGAGAGGTCCTGGCAGCCTGCACATGGATCAGGATATTCAAGAGGGTCTACCCGGCTGGGTCATGTCCCACAACAAATCTTTGTTAATCGATGATCTTTCCCAGGACGCAAGATGGAAACATCTCGACAACGACGCCCAGGAGCAGCGCAGCGCTATTGCTGTGCCGATCATCGTCGGGGATGAGGCGATCGGTGCGATGCTCTTCACGCACACTGAGACGGGGGCTTTCGCCCCAGATCAACAAAGGCTGGTGCGCGCTGTTGCCAGTCAGGTCGGCGGTGCGATAAAAAACGCCGAACTGTACCATGTGATAAGCGATCAAGCAGAACGCTTGGGTTCGATGCTGCGCTCCCAGCAGATCGAAGCCAGCCAGTCGCAGGGAATCCTCAACTCCATCGCCGACGGCGTTATCGTGACCGATGCCAACCATAAAATCATCCTTTTTAGTCCTTCCGCCGAACGGATTCTCGGTCTTGGCAGCGAAGATGTCGTGGAACACCCTGTTTTCGATTTCATCGGAGTCTACGGCGCCGACGGGACGCGCTGGGCGGATTCGATTCGCGCCTGGAGCCAGAACCCGGCCTCGATCGGTAGGAGGGCATTCCTCGCCGAGCAGCTTGAGCTTGAAGACGGCCGTGTGATCTCGATCCACCCGGCGCCCATCGTCCTGGCCGACGAATTCCTGGGAACGGTGTCGATCTTCCGCGATATCTCGCGTGAGGTTGAAGTAGACCGTCTAAAATCTGAGTTCGTCGCCACCGTCAGCCACGAGCTGCGCACGCCGATGACCTCAATAAAGGGCTTCGTCGATCTTCTCTTGATGGATGTCTCCGGCGAGTTGGATGACGAACAGCGGCACTTCCTTGAAATCATCCGCAGCAATACCTTCCGTTTGGAAATCCTGGTTAACGATCTCCTGGACATCTCCCACCTCGAATCAGGAAAAGTCACGCTCTCCTTCCAAGCGCTGGATGTTCACCAGCTCCTGGATGAGATGCGCGAACACGTTGAGCACAGGAGTCATGAAGAAGAAAAGCAGATCAGCCTCCTGATCGATGCCCCACAGAGGCTCCCCAAACTCAGGGGCGACCTCGAACGTGTGCGGCAGATCCTGGCCAATTTGGTCGAGAACAGCTTCAACTTCACACCGTCAGGGGGCATGATCCGCATGCGCGCCAGACATGTGGGGGATCAGATTGAGATCGATGTGATCGACAATGGCATGGGTATCTCCCTGCCGGAGCAAGAGCGCATCTTCGAACGTTTTTTCCGTGGTGAGCAATCGCTCGTACTGGGCATCTCGGGCACCGGTCTGGGCCTGTCGATTGTACTTAACCTTGTCGAGATGCACGATGGGCGAATATGGGTCACTTCAGATGGAATCCCGGGAAAGGGATCCACCTTCACGGTATCACTTCCGGTCGTGATTGCAAAAGATGATGCGGAAGATGGTGGGGGATAAAAATGGCAAAGATTCTTGTCGCGGAAGATGAACGCGATATCCGCGAGCTCATCGAGTTTGCGCTTAACTATAACGGCCATGACGTCCTGACCGCGGTCGACGGTGTGAGCGCCTGGGAGCTTACGTTGGCGGAACAGCCAGATCTGGTGCTGCTTGACGTACGCATGCCGCGTATGGACGGATACGAGTTATGCCGCAGGATCAAACGCAGCGAAAAATTGCGTCACATCCCCGTCGCCTTCCTCTCTGCAAAAGGACAGGAAGCTGAGATTCAGGCAGGTCTGGATGCTGGTGCAGAGGAGTACCTTCTAAAGCCCTTTTCCTTGGACCAACTTGACCAGGCAGTCGCCCGACTGCTGAACGCTTGATGATTGGAAAACTTGGATGAAATCCAGAGCGCTCTTCGCACGACCCCCTACCCTCTTCAGAAAATAGAAGGGGGTAATTTATTAGAAGATTCGCCTGCAACCTAAGGCGTAGAGACGCAGCATGCTGCTTCTCTGTATGGTATGTAAATTGTCGGTAAAGGATCAATTTTGACATCACCCTTGATCGCAGTGAAATCCGCTAAAATAATGTTATACTGCTTATAGCATCTTGATAGTAGACGCACGGGGAGTCCAACCGGACTGAGAGGAGGGCTACGACCCTCGACCCGCAGAACCTGATCCGGATCATGCCGGCGTAGGGATGGCAGCACACGTTGCTTCACCAACAACAGCCACTCCCTACCCAAGGAGTGGCTATTTCTATGCTTCATCGCACGCTCATCCTCACAAACGGAGACATCCTGGATGGCCCAGCACTGAAGGAGCGCATCGACGCCTGGAGCCCCGAGCAGGTCATAGCCGCAGATGGCGGCAGCCGCCACGCGTCTACACTTGGATTGAAGATCGATCTTGTAGTCGGAGATTTCGACTCAATAGACCCCACGCAGCGCGAGACGCTTCTTGAGCAAAGCACGCAATTCGAACACTTTAAAGCCGAG
>DAOWMX010000289.1 GCA_030642885.1 Anaerolineales bacterium
ATCCTTCTCTCCGAACGTGAAGAAACAGGACAGCGCTCCTACATCCGGCTCGCCCCTCCGCCCGTCATCGATCCGAAGATCGACATGCAGGAATTCCAACTTGATGATCTGCATCAGGCGATGCTCGAAGTACTGAAGAATGTCCACAAGATACCTACGCTTGAAGAAAATGTCTCCACACCGCGCGTGCGCGTGAGAGATAAGATTATGAGCATCATCTATTCTCTCAAAGATGTTGGGCAGCTTTCTTTCCTAACATTGATAAAAACCGCGCGCTCGCGTTTAGAGATCGTGGTGTCTTTCCTTGCGGTCCTGGAGCTAATAAAGCAGGACCAAGTTGAAGTGCATCAAGATGAAATGTTTGGCGATATCGAGCTGGTTCGAGGTAGCGGGTGGCAGGTGGATCAAATCGAGGAACTCGAGTTCGAGTTTGACGAGTAGAAGGCAGCAATCGTCAGAGCAATCGCGGCACCGATGGTATCAATGCCCACATCAATGATGCTCGAGCTGCGACCTTGGACAAAGGATTGGTGGAATTCATCACTTAATGCAAATAAGATCGCCATAAACAGCGCCACCACCCAACGAAACCCCTTTGAAAGGCGTGGCGGGAGCGCAAAGTAGTAGGCCAGTCCAAGCAGAGCATACCCGCTTGCATGCCCGGCCTTTTTGATCAATAAGTCCCATTCACCAAAAGATGGAACCCGGCCAGCCGGAAGCGAGGAAAAGAAGAAGATCGCCCCCATCATCATTATTGCTGGCAGCCAGCGCGCAATTAGAGGCAGTTCTCGTGTTCTCATGCGCGCCATTCTACCACTTCATCATAGCCCAGCGCAGAGGCAGGTCAAATGTACAGACTGCCGAGAAGTAAGGTTGCTGGGAAACCCCGATTCTCACCCCGTCGAGAAAGCACTTCGAAACCCGAGCAGCAAAATTGTTCCTCAAGTACTTTATAATTCAGCTCTCGTGCAGGCAGAAACGATGGTGCTTCACTTGATGATGAATATAAAATCAATGGTTTTGACCACAAGAGAAAGGCCATACAATGTCCAATCGACTCGCAGATGAGACTTCCCCTTATCTCCTTCAACACGCAGAAAATCCGGTAGACTGGTACCCTTGGGGATCAGAAGCATTTCAAGCGGCTCAGAAACAAGATAAACCAATCTTCCTCAGCATAGGATATGCGGCTTGTCATTGGTGTCATGTCATGGCACATGAATCCTTCGAGGATGCAAAGACCGCCGCACTAATGAACGAATACTTCATCAACGTTAAAGTCGACCGGGAAGAGCGCCCCGACGTGGATGCAATCTATATGGATGCAGTTGTAGCCATGACCGGTCAGGGCGGATGGCCCATGTCTGTATTCCTTACTCCCGAGGGCAAGCCTTTCTATGGAGGCACGTACTTCCCACCGCAACGTCGTTTTAATCTCCCCTCTTTCGGCGAGGTACTGGAACACATTCATGCAGAGTGGCAAAGCAATCGTGAGCAGCTTGTCTCACTTGGCGAGAACCTGACGGACCGCATCTCCATCAAACCAGACCTCCCCGAAAGCGCCGACGAATTGAACCTGGAGATTCTTGATCGCGCCGCAGAGAACTTATTTCGCTCATTCGATTGGGAGCACGGTGGCTGGGGTGGAACTCCCAAATTCCCGCAATCAAGCGCAATTGAAAATCTTCTGAGACGACACAACCGCTACCAGGATAAACTGGCCCTGGAGATGGCAACACTCACACTGGAACGTATGGCACGTGGTGGGATCTACGATCAAGTAGGAGGAGGCTTCCATCGCTATTCTGTAGATGCAGTCTGGCTCACACCCCACTTTGAAAAGATGCTCTATGATAATGCACTGCTTGCCCGTGTATATTTGCACGCCTGGCAGGAGACAAAGGTTCCGTTTTTCTGGCATGTCGTTGAAGGGATACTCGGTTTCCTGATGCGTGAAATGCGTCACTCCAGCGGTGGTTTTTATGCCTCTCTCGACGCGGACTCGGAAGGCGAGGAAGGCAAGTTCTATGTCTGGACTCCCACAGAAATCCGGAGCGCTATTCAAGATCCCATATTGGCAGAGATGGCATTGGAACTCTTCGGCGTGACAGAAAAAGGAAATTTCGAGGGCGCTAATATCCTCAACCTTCCCGAAAAGCTGGAAAAACTCGTCGAGCGGACCGGTCTACCCGAGGAAGAGCTGCTTGCGAAGCTCTCGAAGATCAACCAAGAGCTACTGGAGGCGCGAAGCGATCGGGTGAGACCGGCGACGGATGATAAGGTCCTGACCTCTTGGAATGGCCTTACACTGGTCGCGCTTGCTGAAGCGGCACGCGCTTCGGGTCGTGCTGAGGTTCTCTCCGCCGCCCAACAACTTGCTGAATTCCTCCTGACGAGACTTTATGTGGACGGGAAACTCATGCGCAGCTGGCGGGAAGGAAAGGCGCAGCATTCTGCATATTTGGAGGACCATGCCGCACTTGGAGAGGGGATGCTCGCTCTCTATCAGGTAGATTTCAACCACCGCTGGTTCAGGGCTTCGGTTAAGTGCGCGGAAGAAATATTGGCTCACTTCAGCGATCCTGAAGGCGGTTTTTTCGATACGCGTGATGACCATGAGCAGTTGATCTCCAGACCAAAATCTATCCAGGACACGCCAATACCGAGTGGGAACAGCCTGGCTGTTTCGCTGCTCTTGAAACTTGCCGCGTTGAATGGCGGCGAACATTACGCCGAGGCAGCCAGCGTTGCGCTTCGAAATGTGGCAACCACTGCAGAGCGTAACCCGTCCTCCTTCGCAGCCTGGCTAAACGCGCTGGATTTTGCCTTCGGTCCACAACTTCAACTTGCCCTGATCGGAGACCCCGACGACGATAAGTTCCATATGCTCATGGAGGTGAGTGACCATCCTTTCTTACCCCGCATGGTGCGTGCAGGAGGATTGGAGCATGATGAGGGAGCCCCAGTTCTGCTTTCCAACCGTGAACCTCTCGATGGGAACCCGACCGCCTTTCTATGCCAGGGCTTCACGTGCAAACTTCCAACCACTGACCCGGAACAACTAAAGAAACTCATTTCCGATTCCGGCACGCCAAGAGGTTGACGCTTTCAAACCCTCTCGGGGACCGGCGTAAACGAAGACGCCCTCAGCCAAAATAAAGCCGAT
>DAOWMX010000009.1 GCA_030642885.1 Anaerolineales bacterium
GTCGTCACTTGACTGAGAATGTAACCCTGGCTGCTGCCCTCATACGTGAGCGGTACAGCACGCGTCCAATCGACATTTACATCTAATCGATAACTGGAAAGTCCGTTGAGCGCATCCGGGAGAAGTGTCGGGGGTTGGATCGGCAGGGATGGATCTTCCATCGCCTGGAGCGTACTCTCCACGGCAGCATCAACAGTCTGTAGATTCTCTCGTGTTTCCCCGGTAGAGATTTGATCACTAAGACTGCATCCAGTAAGCGTGATAAGTATCAGTAGCAGAATGGTTGTTATGTATGGCTTGGGCGGTTTCATCTCAGCTCCCAGTATAGTGGTCCTTAAGGTAATAACGAATAATCCAATTGTTTGTGACAGGATATTTATTCTCGCATTGCTGTTTTTATAGGGTAAGTAATTAAAAGAGGGCTGTACAGGTAGCCCTTGTGGCCAGGCAAAGCCTTGACTTATGTACATGCATAATTATTCAATTCACTTGGTTTAAATTATCGACTTGCTTCCCGCCGATCCTCCCCCGAGCGCCGCTCTTCGCCATCGCGGCGTTCTGGACTACGATAATTGGGATCATTATCCTGCCGTCGATCTTCACCGGAACGGCGATCATTCCCGCTTCTGCGTTCCTCATCCGCTAAGGGCTGTGCGCCTTCTTTCTCTTCAGACATGTCAAACTCCTTCTGTATTCTGACTTTCAATGTAGCTCAAACTCGGTGAAGGGGCAATCCATCGCTGGTCGCCATTTCTGCACAAGCCCTAGAAACTTTTTATTCAATAACCGACTACGCTGCCACCGTGATGGCAAGAAAGAAAACCTGCGCCAGGTGTCTGGAGCAGGTTGTGATCAGCATGCCCGATCCATGGATCATTCCCGAGCATCAGGCACATGTCTCATTGCTGTGTGAGCTGGTGCGCGGCGAACCAGGCGACCGCGTACATCAAGCCTCCGGCAAAAAGAGTGGCTTGAAATCCCAACGAAAGGGCGATCATCGCCGCCAATACACCACTCACTCCAGATAGTGCACCATTGATTGCCCACGCCCAGGGAATCAGATGTGAGGATTGTTTTTCAAGGTGAGTCAGGCCCGACACAAACGGGACACCCATGAGTAAGCCCAAAGGGAGAAGAATCACAATGGAGAGCGCAATTCTCCCATAGAGCGGCAGAGGCAGGATCCACTGTATGAAGGTGGGCAAAGCGATCGTTACTATAGCGATAACCAGGATCAAAATAAGGAGTGCGGGGCGCAGCGATAATCGCGGAGAGAGCAGGCTGCCCAAACCCGAGGCGAGGAGCAGAATGAAGAGAACCGTCGCCAGGGCGAGCGCGGGCTGATCAAGCGGCAATCCCAGGCTCTGGATAAGGGGGATTTCGATCAATAGATATCCTGCGCCCAGGCTGCCAAAAAAGAGGAGCATAGAGGCGCGGGGAACAGCAGCGGTAGATCGCCGGCGGAGGACGTAAAGCGGAGCGAGGATCAGCGGAATGCCAAGGAGAATCATTAACACCAACAAGCCAAGCAGCACGAAGTAACCGCTTCCACCGAAGGGCTGCCAGATTTTTCCCAAGGTGGCGAGAACATCCGAGGTTTGACGCCAACGAAAGAAATGGAAGAAGTAGGGCTGAGTGTCGCGCGGAGGGGCCAGATTAAATGGGTAATCGCGGATTGTTGGTTCGTGGTTCTCTAACAGATTTGTATAAAGTTGATGGTAAATAGGTTCTGGTAGGATGTTGCGGCGATTAACTTCATCGGTTTCTAGGTTTGGGAGGACGATGGGATCAAACCCATTCTCTTGTAGAAAATCGCGCACCAGAGCGAGTTCATCGTCTGAAAAGGGCTTTCGGCTGGCGATCATCGTCGCTGTTCTCATCCCGCGGTAGGCGATGGTATGCGACTGGGGAACAGATACTCCCGTCTCGCGGAGTGCGGCAATCAGCGTGGACCATGCCCGGGCGGATTCACTAGGTGGGGTCTCAACCCAGCGCGTGATTACGAGCAACCCATCATCCGAGAGGCGGTTCCAGGCCTGGATGACTGATTCCGTTGTCAGCAGGAAATTCTCGGAAAGACTGAACGCACCTGAGGTCACCGGGTGAAAACTGTCGCTTAAGGCAAATTCAATGACCGTGTACTGTTCTTCGGGAAGGCTCAATAGACCTCTGCTGGAGCGTGGGCTAACGGTCAGGCGAGGGTGGCTGTAAAGCCCATGACTGTATTCCAAATATGCGCTTTCGAGGACATTGGTTACAAGAGGGTCATCTGTTGGTATGGTGACGTGCTCTACCCCTGATGCCAGTGCCAGGAGAGGGCTGAGCCCGGCGCCGGGGTTGAGAATGAGAGCATTTCCATGCGGCCGGAGAAGGTAGGCGAGGGTGCTCGGCATGTGGGATGCTAGGTTGTGTGACGCTGGGTCCTCCGCTGAAAGATTCGTAATCGGCTGTGGTCCTTCACCGTCCACAAACAAGCCAGCTTGACCGGGAAGCCCTCCCGCTGCGCTCAAGCTGAGACCCGGGAACACATGAATGCTCCCACTCTCGATCACGTCGACACGAGAAGATGCGCTCCAATGCGAGTATGTAAGCTCTGCGTCAGGCACAAGTCTGATCGTTGACAATGGTTTGTAGGGGGAGAGTTGCAGCCGGAGCCAATTTGGTGCGCGGGTGAAAATAAACAAAGTAAGGAATCCGAGAACCAGGAGACCTGCTCGGGCAGGAATGCGCTCGCTGAATACTGCAGCGGCGAACAATCCGAGTGCGATTGACAGACCGATTGCCCCCTCCCCGCCGAGCAGTTCCATCCCTACCAACGCCATGAGACAACCGGCGCCGGAGCCGATCATGCTAGCGGCATAAAGGCGATGGGATTCGCCGCTGGCGTTGGCAAGCGCCGCGCCGACAGCCCAACCGGTGAAGAGGAAGGGTCCTCCGGAAGCCAGGAAGTAAAGGAGCAGGATCCAGACCTGCTGCCGATCCCAGGCGATGCTGTACGAGTCGAAGGGCAGGAGATTGATAATCAGGTACGCGAGTATCACAGCCCCGGAATATCCCAGCGCCAGGAGGGATGCCGGGGGTGACGACGGACGGATGGCGATAAGGAATCCGCTCGCTGCGATTCCCATGACAGCCATCCCAACGACCAGGAAAGCAAAGTGGTGAAACTGCTGAACGGCGAAAATGCGGGTTAGGCTGATCTCATACACCAGACTGCCGGCAGAGATAAGCATCAGTCCCAGTGGGTATCTGTATCCAGATCGACGCATTAAGGCGCCCATTATGAATAAGATTGTACAGTCAGATCAGGAGGATTCAAAAGTTACGCGGGTAAAATCAGGCAGGGTCAATATCCCTCTGCACCTAGAGGGGCAATAAGGATATTATGTATTGGGCCTGAAGCAGGCCTGAGACTAACGATAGTGAAGGGTATCCCTAGATCATAGAAACATCGGGATTGAAAATTACTTTATCAAGGGCTGCCGGTAAACTCCGGAGGAATGTGACGATCTCGTTGAAGTAGCAATGCAATATGCCGATGTTGCCTAAGGATTTGGTTTTCACATGCAGCGTCGGAACATCATTGTTTTTTTCCTTCCACTGGTATTCACTGTAAGCCAAGTCGCCTGTCTGTGGATGCCAATAACGTTGGCGGGTGTCCCAGATCCAAACGGATCTAAGACGAATCGTCCCACTCCCTCCCCGACCGAGCCCCCTACCCACGCTTGTGCAGAGCGATCGGTAAGGCTGGAATAAACCAGCTATCTTGGATGGCAAAACCCAGACTTGATCCAGGTTCTGATTTATCTTCCACAGTGCTACGACGATCTAGATCATCGTAGACCGGTTCTTTTTCTACTCCACGGACAACCTCAACATGAGAATCACTGGCAGATACTTGGCGTTGGGTCTGCATTGGAGGATGCTTATGGGGACGAGATACTACCTCCGTTTATAGTAGTCATGCCCCGCCAACCCAAGCCGTTGTTTAGCAGCACAGACGGTGGGCCCGGTTCTTATGAGGATGAATTAGTCAGCGGGTTAGTGCTTTTTATCGATCGAACCTATCGAACGATTGCGCAGGGGATGGACGGGGATTGGCGGGCGTATCCCGCGGAGGGGTATGGGCATTAGAAATTGGCTTCCGAAATAGCGACATCATCCAGCGCGTTGGAGCACTCAGTCCGGCGCTGAATGTGAATTACGCACGCCCAGAGTTTGATCCGTTCAGTCTAATTCTTCTTGGAAATCTGCCTTCAACGATCTTTCTCATGTCTGGCGATCCGGATTACGCATCTAAGAAAACCCTGGAGTTGAGCGAAGCTCTGCACGAGGCGGATATTGAGCATAGGTACGTGTTGGTCTCCGGGAATCATGAGTCTAGCACCTGGCGCGGGATCCTACCTGAGTTGCTACATTACTTATCCGTCGACTGGTGATCCCTTAAAAGTGGTTGGGTCTACCTATCTACTTTTGTCTGGAGCATCGTCTGCCGCGATCGCTGAGAAGGTTAGCCCATCCTTCCCGCGTTGCGTACGGATTGTCTCCCCTGGCTGGAATTCGCCGGCGAGAATCTTTAGTGACAGCGGGTCCTGTATTTCGCGTTGTATGGTTCGCTTCAGGGGCCGGGCGCCATAGACGGGTTCATAGCCGATTTCGGCGAGGTAGGTTTTTGCGTCTTCTGTCACCTCGAGGCGAAAACCTTGCTGGGCAAGCCGGTCGCGTACCTTGTGCAACTGGATCTCCACAATTTTCTTAATATTCTCCAGCGAAAGTCGATGGAAGATCACAATCTCATCGATCCGGTTGAGAAATTCGGGACGGAAATGCCGCGTTAGCAACTCACGCACCTTCTGCTCCGTCACCTGAGCGGATTGCTCATCACTGCCCCATAGTTCCGTCCCCAAGTTGCTGGTCATGATCACTACCGTGTTGCGGAAGTCGACCGTTCGCCCCTGGCCGTCGGTAAGGCGGCCGTCGTCGAGCAACTGAAGCAAAATGTTGAAGACATCAGGGTGAGCTTTCTCGATCTCGTCGAAAAGGACCACACTGTAGGGTCGACGGCGAACCGCTTTCGTGAGTTGACCCCCCTCCTCATAGCCCACATAGCCAGGAGGGGCGCCGATTAGGCGTGATACCGTGTGCTTTTCCTGATATTCGCTCATATCGATGCGGATCATCGCTCGTTCGTCGTCGAATAAGAACTCCGCCAAGGCACGACCGAGCTCGGTTTTCCCTACACCGGTCGGACCAAGGAAGATGAAGGAACCAATAGGGCGGTCCGGATCCTGGAGACCGGAGCGAGATCGGCGTACGGCGTTGGATACGGCGCTAACAGCCTCATCCTGGCCGATAAGCCGTTGATGAAGACGTTTCTCCATGTGCAGCAGCTTCTGCATTTCGCCTTCTAGCAGCCTCGAAATGGGAATGCCAGTCCAACGCGAGACAACCGCGGCTATATCCTCGGAGTCAACCTCCTCTTTAAGTAATGCGCTTTCCGACTGCGTCTCTTTGAGATGCGCCTCAAGGTCCGAGAGTTGGGTTTCGAGTTCGCGCGATGTCCCGTAGCGCAGACGAGCGGCCTCCTCCAAGTCAGCTTTTCTCTCAGCTTGATCGATTTTCATACGTGTGTCTTCGATTTGCCCCTTCACCGCTTGAATATTGGCGATGACCTGCTTCTCGGCTTGCCAGCGAGCGGTCAGGTTCGTTGACTCCTCACGAAAATTGGCGAGTTCGCCCTCCAATTTCTTTAACCTTTCACGCGAGGCTTTATCCTTCTCTTTCTTCAATGCCTCGCGCTCAATTTCAATTTGCATGATGTGACGGTCCACTTCGTCGAGCGCCTGCGGTTTTGAGTCAATTTCCGTGCGCAGACAGGCTCCAGCTTCATCAATTAGATCGATGGCTTTGTCCGGCAAGAAACGGTCTGAGATGTAGCGATTCGAGAGGGTCGCGGCTGCGATAACGGCGCTGTCTTGGATACGAATACCGTGATGAATCTCGTATCGTTCTTTCAAACCCCGCAGGATGCTGATCGTGTCCTCGACGCTGGGCTCGGCTACATACACTGGCTGGAAGCGCCGTTCCAGTGCAGCGTCTTTCTCGATATATTTGCGATACTCCTCAAGTGTTGTGGCTCCAATCATGTGCAGCTCGCCGCGCGCCAGCATGGGCTTAAGCATATTGCCGGCGTCCATGGACCCTTCGGCTGCACCGGCACCGACTACGGTGTGCATCTCATCGATGAAGAGGAGAATCTCTCCGCCAGAATCGGTGATCTCTTTCAAGGTCGCCTTAAGACGCTCTTCAAATTCGCCCCGATATTTAGCGCCAGCGATAAGTGCCCCGAGGTCGAGTTGTACGAGTCATTTATTTTTCAACCCCTCGGGCACGTCGCCGTTGACGATCCGCTGGGCGAGCCCCTCCACAATGGCCGTCTTGCCGACACCAGGTTCGCCGATCAGAGCCGGGTTGTTCTTGGTACGGCGGGAGAGGACCTGGATTACGCGCCGGATCTCCTCATCGCGGCCGATAACTGGGTCGAGCTTGCCGCGGCGGGCAAACTGTGTTAAGTCACGACCGTACTTCTCCAAAGCTTGGAACGTAGCCTCGGGATTGGGCGTCACGACTCGTTGTGAACCGCGGATCGAGGTCAGAATATTAAGGATGCTGTCTGCTGTGAGACCATAAGCCGCAAGCCGTTTCTTCTCGGGGCCGGCAGCTAAGGCAAGGAGGATGTGTTCGGTTGAGATGTAGTCATCCTTCATCGCCGCTGCCTGTTTTTCGGCTGCAGTGAGGACCGCGGCTGAGCTGCGCGATAGACTCGGTTGATCGCTTCCACCCTGCATTTTGGGCTTAGCATCAAGATCCTTCTTGAGTTCAGCCTGAAGCATCGCCGGGCTTCCCGCGACCTGAGTCACAATGACCGGCACGACACCTTCCGGTTGTTGGATGAGTGCCAGTAAAAGATGCTCGGGTTCGATGGATGGATGATTAAGATCCCGAGCGATCGATAGCGCATCACTAATGCCGGATTGAGCTTTTTGTGTGTATTTTTCAAGATTCATTTTTTTTTACTACTCCTGTGCTTCCCACAGATTTTGGTCCATTATTCCATGATTCAGCGCCGCTAACCTGAGTGTACAAATCCGGAAGGCGGCAGAACTATCTTTATTCTATATGGGATTGTGTAAAAATATGGTCTATTGGGCATTAACATAATATCTAAATAGTAGTTAATGGAATTCATATATCTCGTATGTGAACATCTGATGATCGGTGGGTATCCTAGTAATCGTAATCCGTATACCTAAAAAGGAGTGTTGGTAATGAGTTATTACATGACCCCCCAAGGACATCGCAGGATGCATCGTTATCACCCCGTTGGTTTCAACGGCGGCTGCCGGTTGCCGGTAGACGTCCAGGCCAACAGTGATGAATATGTGATCACTGCTAATGTGCCCGGCCTGAAAGCTGACGACCTGCAAATTGAAATAGTTGAAGATGTCGTCACCTTACGCGGCGAAGTTAAGGAAGAGGAGAACGGACACGAGGATGTCCTGTTGCGTGAACTGCATCGTGGTTCTTACGAGCGCAGACTGCGCCTCCCCGATCTGCTTGACGCGGAGAAGGCTGATGCGACCATTGAAGATGGCGTGCTTATGCTGCGTATCCCCAAGTCGGAGGAATCTCGACCGAAGAAGATCGAGGTCAAATCCCGATAAAAAAGCATAAAATTTGTGAGGTACAATGGACGGCGAAAGCCGTCCATTGTGTTTAACACGGCTGGTGGGCAGAATTTCACCCGCCCAGGAGACAATTTAACCCAGTTCATCTACCTTGACTATCACCGGCACGATCGCGGTCGTTTGTACTAACGTTTTTCTCCCAACACCGCGTTCTATTCTGATATGAGGATTGAAGATTATGGATAACTCTGAAAAAAGCACTTCAAGCAGCGAAAAAACCACAAGCAACCCTTTTACCAGAGCGTTGAAGGTGTTTCTACGCCTGCTTGTCGCACTTGTGGTGGGGCTTTCTATCGGATTGGGGCTTTATTTTGGAGGGGCAACCCTCTACCGGATTGCAGTTGGACCTGGTCCATCATACGATCAGCAATTACATGATTACCAAGAAGAAGTTGCACAGCTGCGTTTAGACTTAGCTGAAAGAGACCTGGAGATTGATGAACAGCAGTCTGCACTTGAGGAACGTATCAACGACGGTGCAGACGAAATCGCAAATCAATCTGAGGCGATTAACGAGCAGATGACTGTGCTGTCGGCCGAACTAGCAGTACTGGTGGATCGCTTGGATACATTTGAAGTATCGCTCTCTGAAGTGGGCCAACCCGTCGATGAGATGCAAGGTCAGCTGCAATTGATCCGGGCGATGACCCTTCTCTCGCGGGCACAATTCTGGCTGTCTGAAGATAATTTAGGGCAGGCAAGTGAAGATGTGACAGACGCACGGGCGATGATTTCCGCCCAAGCGGAGAAATGGCGCGAAGAGGCAGAATACGGAGATCGTGTTAAGGTTCTCGACGAGATTATTAGTCGATTGGATATTGCGCTTGAGGATATCCGCACGCAGCCATCTATCGCCGAGGACGAAATAGAGATTGCATGGAAGCTGTTGATCGTAGTAACAGACCCAGAGAATCCTAACGCAGATTAATCTATAGAGAATGAGGTCGCGAGGAGAGCTTAGATGAATGAAGAAGGTATCCAGGCTAACGACGAACCAGAGATCAAGATAGAAGCTCCAGACGTCGAAGCAGTGGAAGCCGAGAAGCCTGTAACGGAAATAAAACAGGAAATAACTGAAGACGTAAAAGCTCCATCAGACACGGTGAAACCCAAGCGTCGCCTGAGAAGGTTCCTGTTTTGGACGCTTTGCGTCCTCGGCTTATTCGCGCTGGGTACGGTGGCGACGTGGTTTTTTCAAGTTGGACCGCTAACCATCGAGCTTGAGAAGGCGCGGATTGAAATCGAGTCGTTGGAATCTGAACTTGAGGACTTGAGGCCGTTGCCGGCGGAGAATGAGCAATTGTCGGATGCGCTTGAGATAAGCGAGTCGCACCGGCAGCTTCTCAATGTTTTGGTCAATGTGACTTCTGCGCAGCTAGCGCTGGCCCAAGGGGATACGATCGCGGCTAAAGCCGCTCTTGCAGGAACCAGGGCTAGCTTATTAGAGCTTGAGGAAAATCTTAGCGTTGAGGATGCAGAAACAGTGCGGGACCTGATCGATCGCCTTGAACTCCTTCAAGGAGAATTAGACACTGATGAGTTCGCGGCGAGTCGCGATCTGGAAATTCTGGCGAATAATCTTCTCGCACTTGAACGATCGTTGTTTAGATAAGTAGCATCTTTGAAATACGCGAGCGGCTCCCGGCATCATGTTGACGGGAGCCGTTTATGTTTATTACGGGCGGGCTCCAATGGTGAGCGTGATGTACATCTCCTCATTGCCGCGAATCACAGTTAATTCAACATCCTGACCCGGCTCTGTATACTTGAAAAGATAAGACAACATATCGTCGAATTGACGAATGATTTGCCCATCAATGGCGATGAGTAAATCGCCGCCGGCCAAGAGTCCAGGGATAGATGTCTCCTGACTGCCACCGCGCAATCCAGCATCGTCGGCAGGTCCGCCAGGGACGACATCGGTGATATAGGCGCCGAACATATTGGTGCCGAAACCCAATGCTTCAATTACTTTCAAGTTCCAAAGCTGATCGTTTAGGCTGGACACACCCAGGTAGGGATAGTCATAGCGGCCGTCCTGGATGATTGCCGGCGCAACGCGTCGCAGGATGTTCACCGGGATGGCAAAGCCCACCCCAGAGTTGGCAGCGCTGCCATCAACCGTGAAAGTCTCGGTATGTATAGCACGGTTAATTCCTATAACCTGACCGCTGAGGTTCAAGAGTGGACCTCCGGAGTTGCCGGGGTTGATCGCTGCGTCCGTCTGGATCAGGTCTCCGGCTGAGAATCTGATTCCCTCGGGTGTCAGGTGCTCCGACTCAAGTGACCGTCCGATTGCGGACACAATGCCGACCGTCATCGTACCTTGCAGGCCGAAAGGGTTTCCGATTGCAGCGACAAATTCCCCCACTTTAATTTCGTTTGAATCCCCCAGGGGAATCGGGACAAGATCGGCCTCGGGAACATCAACTTTCAATATCGCAAGATCCGAGTCGGGGTCGATACCAACCAATTCCGCCCATACTTTCATGCCGGAACTGAAGTCAACTTCTATCGCATTTGCTCCGGCAATAACATGCTGGTTGGTGACAATGTGTCCTTCGCGATCGATTACGAACCCCGAGCCCTGTCCGCGAGGGATTGAGACTTCATGAGGAGCATCGCTCTCCGCGAAAACCCAGATCGTTACCACGCCCGGGTTAACTCGTTCGTAGAGTCCGGTAAGGTCACCACCAGTAATTGACGTCCCGTCAGCGATGACCGGCTCCGTTGCTGCTCCCTCTAACGGGGCAGCAACCGGGAGTGATGTGGCGGGGAGGGGCGTTGGCTCGGGTTGTAGGGGGGGGACAAGTTGAAAACTACAAGCCAGAATTGAAAGGCCAAGTGCTGCTGCGACAATTCCAAGTATTCGTATCTTCATCGCTACCTCGTCGTGTATTTGCACCCCTTCAACCGGTTAGTAATGAAGGAGGAATGCAAATTGGGATCAAGTTGCTGCACAGTCGATTTACGTGGATGGGGAGACTAGTATAAACGCTTCGAAAACGAGCATCGCTGCAGTCACATTAGGAATCCCCCGGATTGGCAAGTTCTTCGAAGAGTTTTCTTTCGCGTGGATTAAGATCACGCGGCAGGGTGATGTTCAAGCGCACATATAGATCGCCCCGCTTCTTTTTATTTCGAAGATTGGGCAAACCGCGCCCTTTCAAGCGGAAGCTTTGATCAGGTTGGCTGCCCGCTGGGATCGTCAATACGACGTCGCCGGATAGGGTGGGGACCTCGACTTCCCCACCGAGAATGGCGGTGTAAAGATCTACGGTCGTCCTTGTGTAGAGATCGTCTTTTTCGAGTTTGAAGCGGGCATCGGGGGCGATGGTAATTACGAGAAACAGATCGCCCGACTTCTGTGCGCCTGCCTCGCCTAGTCCGCTCACGCGCACCTTAGTGCCTGTACGGGAGCCTGGCGGGATGGTTACCTCGATTTTTTTCTCATTGATGGATAGTACGCGTGTTGTACCTGTGTTGGCCTCGCTGAGTGTAATTGTGACGGGCTGCTTGATATCGCGTCCGCGTCTGCGACCCTGTGTGCGATATCCCTGCTGTTGAGCACCCATACCACTGAAGATGGCAGAAAAGAAGTCGGAAAAACCTCCAATGTCAACGCGCACGCCGCCCCCTTGTCCCCCTTGCATCCATTCAGACCAATCAAAAGAACCCGGCTGACTGCCGGTTCGTTCCCACGATCGATAAGAAGAGCCCAATTGGTCATATTTCGCGCGTTTCGTAGAGTCGCCCAACACTTCGTAAGCTTCGTTGATCTCCTTAAAGTGCTCTTCAGCCTGGCTGTCGTCAGGGTTTTTATCGGGGTGATACTTAAGCGCGAGTTTTCGATAAATGCGCTTGATCTCATCACCACTCGCAGATCGATCGACCCCTAATACTTTGTAGTAATCCTTGTATTCCATACTTGCCCATCCTGGTAACTTGATTCTAAACGGGCGCTAGAAATTGAGTCAAGAAACTTTGGGGTTTCTAAGGTGATTCTAATGATCCTGTCGGGAAGGGTGGATTCTATTCCCTGGGACTATGCGCGCCTATAGATTTCCATGCTATCATACTTTCATGGTGACAACGGAAAAGCTTGGCAAGATACTGGTTGTTGACGAGGACCCGGATATTCTCGACCTGCTGGATCGGCAGATATTAAGGCCGCTTGGTTATCAGGTCGAAACAGCGGGGGACAGCGGCACAGCCATTCAGAAGTCGCTGCAGTTTGGCCCGGACCTGATCATCGCCAGTCTCACGCTGCCCGGATTGAGCGGGAAGGATTTGCTCGTCGCATTACGTTCCCAGGGGACGGATGTGCCGATGATTGTCACTGCGCCTAAGGGAATGGAAACGGACGCGATCCAGGCGTTTCGCCTGGGGGCACGCGATTACCTTGTGAAGCCATTTCGTGAGGCGGAGTTTGTCGCCGCTCTAGAGCGAGTGATCAGGGAGATCCGGCTGCGGCGAGAGCATCGACAACTGGCTGAGCAGTTGGCAGAGAGCAATCGCCAATTGGAACGACGGGTCCGGGAGTTGACAACTCTATTCGGGCTCGGCAAAACGGTAACTTCAACCACGCATCAGGGGCAGCTATTTGCAAAACTGATCGAAGGGAGTCTGTATATTACCGAGGCGGATTTGGGGTGGGTCTTGCTCAGGAAAGAGGGATCAGAGCATCTTATATTACGGGCGGAGATGAATCTTCCCAGTGGAGCCAAAAAGAAATTACATCAACCCTGGGATGATGGCATCAGCTCGCTCGTCATGCTTTCCGGCGAAGCGCTGGCAATTCATGGAGAAGGTCTGACGAAGTTCAAACTGGCGCAGTTTTCAGGCGCAGCCCTCATCGCCCCTATTAGCGTCAAAGATCAACCTGTTGGAGTGATCAGTGTGGGGCGCAAAGCCCCAAGACCTTTCACAGAAAGACAACTGGTGATGTTGGAGGCGGTTGCTGACTACGCCTCGATTTCTCTCGTAAACGCCAGGTTGTTCGAAGCCCTAGAAGATCGTGCCCAGCGCCTTGAGAGAGAAATCCAACGCTCGGCAGAGCGGGATCAGGTTGACGCGAAATGGCTGAAGGACGTCCACCGCAATTTACGGGCGGCGCAAGCTGAGATCGCCAGCTTGATGAGCAAGCGCCAGGCCGCAAGATTATCAAAAGAGCTCAGCACAGTTATGAATGATATAGAATCCGTCTTGGATGGAATTTCAGACATTGTAGATGAGAGGTCAGGAGATCCCGCTCAGTAAGATCTCTGGATGATCCAAAAGCCCTCTGTGATGTTAAAAGCCAAACCTGCTATTACCCTGTAATTCAAAAACAATGAAAGGATAACCAAAAAGTGAGCGGGGAAATTATTCTTCTCGTTGAGGACAATGAAGACATCCGACGGTCCATTGAGGAGGCCATCCTTAAGCCGGCCGGTTATTCTGTGCAATCCGTTGGGGATGGAAAGTCCGCGCTCGGCCTGATGGGTGAAATGCGGCCGGATTTGGTGTTGACGGACTATCGGATGCCCAACCTCACCGGCCTTGAGCTAATAAAAAGTCTGCAGGACGACTTCCCGGAAGTTCCAGTTATTATGATGACAAGTGATGCGACCAGCCAGCTTGTGCTGGATTCTATGCGTGCTGGCGCTGTGGATTTTCTAACAAAGCCATTTAAGGCAGAGCACTTGCTTTCGGCAATAGGGCGAGCCGTTAAACGGGGTAGGCGCCTCCGGGATCTGCAACGGGTTGGAGAAGAAACTCATAGAGATGCCAAGCTGCTTGAGCGGCGTTTGTATGAATTGGAGACGCTCGCCCTCGTCGGGAGAACGGTTACTGCCCTCTTGGAAATTGATACGGTCCTCACAACAGTGGTGGAAGCCGCAGTGAAACTCACGGGAGCGGAGGAGGGGAGTCTGTTGCTGTTCGATGAAGAATCTGGCGAACTCTACATGCGAGCTTCTCAGAACTTCGACGAGGATTTCGCAAGTACATTCAGGTTGCATGTGCGCGATTCGCTCGCCGGGCAGGTAATGGAAATGGGCGAGCCAATACTGCTCGATGAACGCTCTCCTCAAAAAATCAAAACGGCGTACTTGGTCCACTCGTTAATCTATGTCCCCCTGCAAGTGCGTGGGAAGACGATCGGCGTCCTTGGGGTGGATAACCGCAAGGCGGGCCGAGTCCTCTGTCAGGATGATGTTATGGTAATGATGGCAATGGCGGACTACGCCGCTATCGCGATTGAGAACGCGAAGCTATACAACCGGACTGAAGCTGAACGCTCCAAGCTTGAAACCATCCTAACGCAGACTGAAAACGGGGTTATCGTCGTCGATAATGAGAATCGACTATTGCTGATTAATTACACCGCGAGAGAGGCATTTAACATCAACGAAGACTTCATTGGGCACTCTGTAGTTGAAGCATTTGATGAGCCCCTTCTCTTGGAACTGCTCCGTTCGCCCGGACCGTCCACGCGTCGCGATGAGATTACCCTATCTGATGGGCGGGTGTTCAACTTGCATCGCAGCCCAATCCCGGGCGTTGGCCAGTCTGTATTGATGTATGACATCACGCACCTTAAAAAACTCGACCGGATAAAATCCGAGTTTGTGACCACGGTCTCGCATGATCTTCGGTCGCCGCTCACAGCAATTCTCGGTTATATTGAGCTTGTTGATCAAGCGGGACCCCTCACGGACCAGCAGCAGGAATTTGTGCACCGGGTGAGATTGAGCGTCGAGCAAATATCTCGCCTAGTGACAGACCTGCTAGATCTGGGGCGGATAGAGGCCGGGTTGGACACAAGGAAGGAAGACACACCGATTTCTGTATTGGCCCGCTATGCCTTGCAGGGTCTGGCTAGCACTGCCAAAGCTAAGAACATAACCCTTCAGGTTGACCTGCAGGAGAAGCTGCCTTTAGTCCATGGCGACCCCATACGCCTTCGACAGGTGATAGCTAACCTGTTAGAGAACGCGCTGAAGTACACGCCACCAGGAGGCCGGGTTGTCCTGGATGCCCATGTAGAGGATGATCAGATCATCCTCTGTATTTCTGATACGGGTCCGGGGATCCCGCCGGCGGATCAGCCTTACCTATTTGATAAATTCTTCCGGGCGAGCAATGTGCCAGAGGAGGCGCGCGGAACGGGGTTGGGCCTCTCGATCGTAAAATCTATCGTTGAGCAGCACGACGGGCGGATCTGGGTAGAATCGGAACTGGGCAAGGGGGCGACCTTCACCGTTGTATTGCCCGTATCGAGTTAGTAAGCGCTGGAAGACTTAGTAAAGGCAGCGTGTGATCCATGGATCACACGCTCTTGATTTAAATGGCACCTCCGCCGGAATGGTGAGGGGTAGCCCGGCGGAGGCTTTCGCCAAAGGAGGAGACAGCGATGAGCATAGGAGTGCCCCGTCTCTCGTCTCCGAGCGTTATAATACTTGGGCAGTGTTGGATGAGCCATGGAAGAAGATCATTGACGTCTCATGACTTTCTTCTCCGCATTGTAATCCGTTAAAATCGCAAATTTGCAGGAACTATTTAATGTGGAGTTATGTTCTATCGCCAACCCAGAACGACAGCGTGAAAGTAGCGTCGTTTCCCCAGGATATCACCAAACGAGTGGTCTAATTTAATTGCATGGATGAAGGAAAAAGACTCCAGCAGCGTTTGCAGCGCATCGGGCGAAAGAAGGCAACCCGAACGCCTCAACTTGAGAAAACCAGGCGAGACGTTGCGATATCCCACCCTGGGGAGCCTCAGGATACACCACACGGCCCCGCATTTATCATAGAAACTCAATATCCAGGGACTCATGTGCATGGCTCAAGTCCATTAAACTCGTTGAAGCATTTCGAGTCACAGGCGGCTGCCGAGATCGCCGCTGATCCATCCCTTGAGGGGCTCAGCCTGGAAAGCCTTGTCTTTCTCGACACCGAAACCACCGGGCTAGCAGGCGGGGCGGGTACGGTTGTATTCCTGGTGGGGATCGGGAAGTTCGTTGAAGGAGAGTTCTGGCTGCGGCAGTATTTTCTGCGCGATCTTGGTGAAGAGCAGGCCATGCTGCATGCCATCGAGTGCGATCTAGAATCCAGCGCGGGTTTCGTCACTTTTAACGGTCGTACTTTCGATATTCCTATTCTCGAAATGCGTTTCACCCTTGGCATGCGGAAGCGTTTTCCGCTTACAGAGTGGCCGCATTTAGACTTACTCTACCCCGCAAGACGGTTATGGCGTAGAGCGCTTCCTGATTGTAGATTAAACACGATCGAGAGCGAGGTTCTTAGAGTTCACAGAAGTGGAGAGGATGTCCCCGGCGAGCTGATCCCCGGCCTCTATCTGGATTATCTGCGAACGGGCGACTCCAAGGAGATGGAGCGCGTCATCTACCATAACGCTATGGATATCCTCAGTTTAGTGATGCTGACTGTAGATGTCTTGGGCCGTCATGGAACAGATTCATTCTCTAATTTATCAGCGTCGGAGGCTTTAGGGGTGGCTCGATGGCATCAGGGTGCCGGGCGGAGCGGACCGGCGGAATTGGCTTATCGAGCAGCGATTGAGGGCGGGGATACGGTTGTGCGACTCGATGCGCTACGCTATCACACAGCATATTTAAAGCGTCTGGGTCGGCGCGATCAAGCACTTGAAGGATGGGAACTGTGGCATACGTTGAAGCCAGACGATCCGCGCCCTTGCATTGAATTGGCCATGTATTATGAGTGGCATTTGAAAGACTTGGACATGGGGATAACCTGGACGGAAATCGGGCTAACTTGCTTGTCCACCTGGCCGGATGATTGGCGTTCTAATGAAATGAGCAAGGAACTTCAGCATCGTATCAGCCGCCTGAAAAGGAAGTTAGCTAGCCGCTCCTGAAGGCAGAATCCGAATGAAAACCCAGAAAATTTGGATAGTTACCGTCAGGAAGTTCGAGGCCGGGTTTTGCCGGAGGCTTCATCGAGTTCTTGTTTGACGGCGTTGTAAAGATGGTCGGCCTTTAGCTCGTGCAGCGTATAACATGGCCCGCCCAAATGGTCCGCCAGACCCTGGGCCAGACCTTGGTCGAACGCGGCGTGTTCCATATTGATCACGACAGAGCGAACTCCCTGTTCGCGGAGGCGTTCAGCTACTTGATGCGCCTCCTCCTGAGGCGGCAGTTCGCCCATGGATACATTACCTGCGCCATCTGTGAGCAAGATCATTAGTGGGAGTACTTCAGAGAGTGTGTTTATCTCCTTGCGGAAGACTTCACTTGCCAGATTCAAACCAGCCGACAGAGGGGTTTTGCCGCCGACAGGGATATCAGCCAGTGCGCGGTGTGCAAGATGGACGGAGTTCGTAGGCGGCATCACCGTCAGGGCGCGATCTTTTTGGAAGACGATCAGCCCTACACGATCCCTGCGTTGGTAGGCATCCGTAATTAGAGAAAGAATGGCGCCTTTAGTCGCCGACATCCGTTCGGCGACGGCCATTGACCAGGATGCATCCACGACGAAGAGGATCAGGTTTGGTGCGCGGCTGACGCGAACTTTGCGCTGCAGATCAGAAGGGAGAATGGCGAACGAGACGCGTTTACGTAGTTCACTGCGCGAGCGTTGGTATGGAGCAGCGGCGCGGATGGTCGCATCAAATGCGATATCAGAAGTCTTTTCTTTTACCGGTCTTGCCTGGATGTATCGTCCGCGTTTTTGTTCGGTTCGAGTACGGGTCCGCCTCCCGCTCTGACGACGAGTCAAGCGATCGATGTGTCCTTCAAGTTTGCGCGGCATGAAAGATCGTCCAACCTTAATTTTGTCGCCACCTTCCCACCAACGAGCGTGAATGGTTTCGGGGGTGGATTGACGAACCGGGTTAGAGGATCCTTGCTCTTTTGATGTTTCAACGTCGTCATCGGCCAGGCTTACTGGAGGTCTTTTTTTTTATCGGTGGGTTCTTCGGTGCCCTCTGATGGGTCTGTGTTTTCACCACTGCTATTGAAGTCCGATTGGATTTGCTCGATCAAGCTCTCGATGTTTTCAATATTGACGTCTGTTTGCTGAAAAGGTCCACGTCGCAAGCGGTGTGGGAGGGTTAATTCTGCGGCGAGGGCGATGTCGCGCTCGCTGATGCACATGCGCCCCTCGAAAGCGGCGTGAGCACGGGCGGCTTTGAGAATGACAAGGTCTGCTCGGTGACCGTCCACTTGAAGGGAAGATGTGAGGGCGGCGATCGATAGCAAATCGCGCTTGGTGTAGGTTACATCGTTGAGTTTGCGCGGGCGGCGGCAATCTCGTTGGAGAGCGCATTCTCCCGGTCTAGCCATTTCTGGCGAAATGCATCTGGTTCCGCTTCGAACTCCAGATTTCGTTCCATGATAGAAACCCGATCTCGTGGGTCGGGCAAACCGCGTATCTCGACGGAGAGGGCGAAGCGATCAAGGAGCTGCGGGCGCAGGTCACCTTCTTCCGGGTTCATCGTTCCGACAAGGATGTAGCGGGCGGGATGGGTAAACGAGATCCCCTCACGTTCCACGAAATTCATACCCAGGGCAGCGGAGTCCAAGAGGAGATCGACGACATGATCGTCAAGCAGGTTCACTTCGTCGATGTATAGTAGACCTCGGTTGGCTGCGGCGAGGACGCCGGGTTCGAAATGGCGCTCGCCTTCCTTAATCGCTCGTTCGATGTCGAGTGTTCCAACTACGCGGTCCTCAGTAGCCGAGATGGGAAGGTCAATAAAGGACGTTTTACGCATCGCCACCGGGAGTTTCTCACCGCGAGCTAAGCGCTCCCGGCATTCTGTACACAGACTTGTCGTTCGTTGAGGATCGCAATCAAATCTGCAATCTGCGACGACTTCCACTTCCGGGAGAAGGGCGGCTAACGCACGGGCGGCGGTGGATTTTGCCGTGCCACGCTCCCCGCGGATTAATACACCTCCAATGCGAGGGTTGACGGCGTTTAGAATCAGGGCGCGCCGCATGCGTTCCTGCCCAACAATCGCTGTAAAGGGATAGACAACTGTCATTTTTACACCTGCGCGCGGATTATACCCCATCCAGATATCCAAAGAAGGTTTACAATAGAGGTGAGTGCTTTTATAATGCGCCTCAACCCATCAAAGGGAGATATGATTTATATGGAACACAATGAGGAGACCTTCGGGGAAGAAATCTTTCCGGAGAAGGAGGTTGAAAACCAGGAGGAACACCCGATGGAGGCCCTGCTTCAAGCAGAGGCATATGAGCTAAAAACACCAAAGCGCGGCGAAATTAAAACGGGTACGATCGCGCGAGTCACCGATTCGGACATCCTGGTAGACATTGGCGCCAAGTCGGAGGGCGTCATTCCCAGCCGAGAACTCGAGCAGCTCTCAGATGAGCAGCGAGAGGAAATGGTCGTTGGGAAAGAAGTGGATGTCTATATTGTCCGAACTGCCGGCCGCGACGGTTCTATGTTACTGTCAATCTCACGTGCGTCAGAAGAACAGGATTGGAAAGAGGTAGAAGAACTTCAAGAATCGCGCGAGATCTATGAGGGGACTATTTCGGGGTACAACAAGGGCGGTCTTATTGTTAAGTTCGGACACCTTCGCGGCTTCATCCCAGCCTCTCAAGTCAGCATCTCGCGAAGACGCCGGTCAGAGGGAGAAACACCCGATCAGCGATGGGGCGAGATGGTCGGCGAGCCGATTGTGGCGAAGGTGATTGAAGTCGATCGACGCCGGAATCGCTTGATCCTCTCGGAGAGAGCGGCGTCGAGGGAATCGCGCGATGCGTTAAAAGAACGCCTTATTGAAGAGCTGGAGCCAGGCGAGGAACGCACAGGTACCGTAATAAGTCTGGCGGATTTCGGCGTGTTTGTGGATATCGGCGGCGCCGATGGATTGGTCCATATTTCGGAATTATCTTGGAAGCGCGTAACACACCCGAAGGAGCTCGTGTCGGTCGGCGAGGAAGTGAAAGTAAAAATCCTTGGTGTCGATCCAGAGCGAAAACGGATCAGCCTCTCAATGAGGGAGCTGGAATCAAACCCCTGGAATGAGATTATGGAAGGTTTCCAAGAGGGGCAGCTTGTTGAGGGAACGATTACCAAGCTCACGAAATTTGGAGCATTTGCCTCTCTGGCTGGAGCGGAGGAGTTTGAGATCGAAGGCCTTATTCATATCTCGGAGCTCTCTGATGAAAGAGTTGAGCACCCACGAGAGGTGGTCCAAGAAGGGCAAATTCTCACTCTGCGGCTGATTAAGATTGATAGTGAGCGAAAGCGACTTGGATTAAGTTTAAAGAAAGTTGCTTCTCCAGAGTATGCGGAAATCGACTGGCAAACAGCAACGCAGGATATTGAAGCTGAAGCCATGGGTCAGGATGAATCTCCGGAAGTAGTCGAGGATTTCGACGCAGCGCTAGAATCAGATACCACAGACCTTCCGCCAGCGGAAATGGCTGAGGTTGAGCCTGACGACGTGGCAGGTGATGCCGCAAGCGAACCGACTGCAGAGTCAGATTCTGAGGAAGACGTTGAAGAAGCGGAACCTGAGGAAGCCGCGGAAGAAGCGGAACCCGAGGAAGCCGCGGAAGAAGCGGAACCTGAGGAAGCCGCGGAAGAAGCGGAACCCGAGGAAGCCGCGGAAGAAGCGGAACCTGAGGAAGACGTTGAAGAAGCAGAACCTGAGGA
>DAOWMX010000253.1 GCA_030642885.1 Anaerolineales bacterium
ATTGAAAAAGAGGAACTTCAGGGTAAATTCGTCCTTAACCTTATAACTGGAGCGTAGCGGTTTCAGCAGCCATTCATCAAGCATTTTTTTTCCCTGAGCAGTGATGGAGTATATATTCTTTTCAGCCGCCTTCTTACCGGGAGCCGTCTTTTTAGTTACCCAGCGCGGATTCAGTTCTCACCCCGCTTTGATGAGGCCTCTCGAACCTCTTTTGGCTTATGTTGAATTTCCAGAGCCCTCGGCCTCCCCCATCTCTGTCCAATTCACTCCCAGGAGCGCTTCCACAATCATCCGGGCATCCTCAAGTGGATCTTCTGGAAAAGGCAGCGTATGGTCGCGACTCACACGAACCGTCAGTCGAGTTGCGGCGGAACGAACAGCATC
Source organism: Anaerolineales bacterium (assembly GCA_030642885.1). Taxonomy (GTDB): domain Bacteria; phylum Chloroflexota; class Anaerolineae; order Anaerolineales; family E44-bin32; genus E44-bin32. The sequence goes on from DAOWMX010000253.1 coordinate 385, forward strand.
CGCGGTATCATCTTGCTGCGCTAACCATTGCAGCATTTCATAAGCATTGGCTTCAATCTCGCGCTCCTCGTTCAAACTGCGCGTGAAGCTCACCGCCCAACCAGCAGCCCGCCGAGCGCAGACCCTCGCTCGCCCCTCATTGCCGTCGATCCGTGCCTGATCGGCATCTTCTAATTCCGTGTGTATCATTCGCTTGAGTGTAAGCAGATCACCGCTCATACTCTTTGGCATCGACCGTTCCTTTCTCGTGAACATGACCTCTTCGGCGGTTCTCGCCTGGGAGCAAAACAAACTACGCTCGGACCTCCCCCTAAATGGTAAGATGAGCGCAGGTTAAACGCCAGCTAGAGGAGAAAGTAATAATGCGCTTTAAGAACAATGTTGCCTTGGTGACAGGATCAGGCCGAGGGATTGGACGAGCTATCGCCTTACGTCTGGCCGCAGATGGAGCCGACATAGTTGTGAACTTTTTCCGCAACCGGACCCCAGCGGAAGATACAGCCAAGGAAATCCGCGCCCTCGGGCGGAAAGCAGTTGTAATCAAAGCCAATGTCGGCGACCTGGAGAAGCTCGAGAATCTGTTTACAGACGTGGAAGAAGCGTTCGGTGGCTTGGATATATTCATCAGCAACGCAGCCTCCGGGTACAACCGACCGGTATTGGAGCAGAAGCCGAAGGGTTGGGAATGGACGATGAACATCAACGCTCGTTCTCTGCTTTTCGGCGCCCAACACGCAACGCGGCTCATGCAGAACCGTGGCGGCGGCGCGATTGTCAGCATCTCCAGCCCGGGCGCTTCTCACGTCATTCCCGACTACGTCGTCGTCGGCGCCAGCAAAGCAGCCATCGAAACCATCACTCGATATCTCGCCGTCGAGCTTGCCCCTTTTGGCATCAGAGTGAATGCTGTTTCGCCGGGCGTCGTCAGGACAGATGCCCTCGAGCATTTCGATGTGGCAGAGGATGATTCTGTCATTAAGCGCGTCTCTTCGATAACCCCCGCCGGTCGACTTGTGACTCCAGAGGATGTTGCCGATCTGGTCGCTTTCCTATGCTCCCAGGATGCTTACATGATTCGGGGACAGACGATCGTCATCGACGGCGGATTTATCTTATTAGGAGACCAGAGCTCTCGTTAGAAAGATCGATCGAGAACCCTGGTCGAATGTCATGACGACTTGGCCAGTTAGACCGCCAGGCTGGAAGTGTCCCTGGCGATGTGCGCTAGGAACTCTTTGCGGGTGATGTCATTGGTCTTAAACGTCCCGGTCATGGCACTGGTGACCATACGCGCGTTGGCCTTCTTCACCCCGCGGATCTTCGAGCAAAGATGCAATCCCTCAACGACGACGGCGACACCCTGCGGGTGGATTGCCGCCTCGAGGAAATCCGCTATCTGACGAGTCATCCGTTCCTGAACCTGCAGCCGTCGAGCAAATAAATCAACGATACGCGGTATTTTCGAAAGACCGATAACCTTGCCGCTAGGAAGATAGGCGATGTGCGCGCGCCCTAGAAAAGGCAGCAAGTGGTGCTCGCACATACTGTAAAACTCAATATCTCGGACAATGACCATATCGTCATAGTCCACCTCGAAAACAGCTTCATTAATGAGTTCGTGCGGGTCTACGCGATACCCCGCAAGAAGTTCATCATACATACGAGCGACACGTTCGGGGGTGCGTTCCAGACCTTCCCGGCAGGCGTCTTCTCCAAATGCTTTGAGTAGTGAACCCACCGCAGTTTCAATTTCGGGTTTCGCTACACCGACGCCATCCAGGAGTTCCGCCGCAGCATCAATATTGTGCATATTATTTCTCTCCTCTCGTGGTGCCTATTGATAAAATCCTATCACAAACGCAATCCGCCCTGGGACAGGAAATTTTCGCGGGCACCCCTCATGTTGTGAGATTCTGTGTAAAATAGCTTCAACAAAGAAGCCAATCTCTCTACAGCTTTGACGATTTACAAAACACAGTTCTTACCTGCGATCATCATTCTCGAACCGTTCGAGATCGAGCATTAAGAAGGGATGAAACTATGAACGAAGACCGCATCGTCATCAAGGATTTGCTGCTGCGCGGAATCATCGGGATCAATGATTGGGAGCGCGAGAAAAGGCAGGACATCCTTATCAATATCGCCTTATCCTGTGACCTACGAGCTGCCGGCGAGAGCGATAAAATCGAGGACGCCATCAATTACCGGACCTTGACAAAGAAGATTATCGAGCACGTGGAGGAGTCAGCCAGGTATACGGTTGAAGCCTTAGCCGCCGACATCGCCAAGCTGTGCCTGAGCGCAGAGGGGGTTCAGCGCGCGCAAGTTCGGGTCGAGAAACCGGGAGCATTGCGATTCGCGAAATCAGTCGGTGTGGAGATCGAAAGGAGCCTGAGCGACTTTGACTGAACTTGCATTCATCGCCTTAGGTTCGAACATCGATCCTGAAACGAACTTACCGCTCGCGGCAGCGCGGCTCTCCGAGCTTGGCAATCCCATCGCCGTTTCGAAGGTCTACCAGAATCCCGCCATCGCCGATGAGCCGCAGCCGGATTACCTCAACGCCGCGTTTTTAATAGAAACCGCGCTCGACCCCTTCACGATCCGCGATAAACTGCGTGAGATAGAAGCAGACCTAGGGCGCGTTCGCACAGCGGACAAGTTCGCACCACGGACCATCGATTTAGATCTTTGTATTTTAGGGGATCGTGTGCTCGATCATGAGCTGCTATCCCTCCCGGACCCCGACCTGTTGGAGAGAGCGTATCTTGCAGTGACGCTCGCCGAGCTCCAGCCTGACTTCCTTCACCCGATAACAGGAAATCGCTTGGATGAAATCGCGAATGAATTACAGAAGGACACGGAGCTCAACCCTCGGTCCGATGTTGTTCTCAAATTTTATCGGTGACAACCATAGGGTGGGGCTTCCTGCTCTCTTATCCGGAAGAGGATTGTTCTCCTGCGAATAGATGCTCTGTGGTCAAATCAGTCTTCCCTTTGCTCATTTAACGCTCTATCGAGCAGCGTTTGTAGATCACGATATGTAGATTCTGTTCTTCTTGCTACTTTGCAGACTACAACAACTACCTCGTCATCAAAAACTCCATAGATGATTCGATACTGACCTTCTCTTATTCTGTATAGATTTCTATCTAATTTTGTACAGTCTGTCGGTCTTGGGTCATTGCGAAGAGAGCGTATGGCTTTTACCAAACGCTCTCTGTGGTTCTTTTGTATTCGTGAAAGTTGCTTCACTACATCTCGATGTAGTTTTAGAGTGTATGACATAATTATTTTCCCAGGCGTTCAAATACCTCCTCAGCATCAACTGC
>DAOWMX010000311.1 GCA_030642885.1 Anaerolineales bacterium
TCACGATCAAGGGTTAGAAGCCGTTATGGCTGTTGGCCATACACTGGGGAAAATACTAGAAGGGACGAAGGCGGTTATCATTGCCAGCTCAGACCTCTCGCACTTTTACCCCGAAGCAGTTGCCCAACGCTTCGATTCTGAAGTGCTGGCCCGTATCGAGGCTTTCGACCCGCAAGGAGTTCTCTCCGTAGAAGAAAAGGGGACGGGATTCGCCTGCGGACGTGGCGCAATCGCTGCCGCTCTCTGGGCAGCCCAGGATCTCGGCGCCGACAAAGCGAAGATCGTGCAGCACGCGACTTCCGGCGATGTTACGATGGACTTCGATTCTGTTGTTGGTTATGGCGCCGCCGTTATTTATCGTTAACACTTGCTTCGGCGCCCCACCCATCCAAACGTAATGGATGGTAAACACAGGATGCCGCGCATAACATATGCATATCCGTCAAATCAATAGGATAAAGAATGAGTGAAGAAATTTTATTTAACATTTTAAGATTAGGAACCGTAATCCTTCTGGTTCTCATTAATGGCTTCTTTGTCGCCGCCGAATTCGCGCTCGTAAGCGTACGACGCACGCGCATCACCACGTTGGTAGCGGATGGGAACACACGCGCCCTTTGGGTCCAAAAAGCCATTGATGACCCCGTCCGCTTCATCGCCGCCACACAGCTTGGTGTCACACTTGCCAGCCTCGGGCTTGGATGGGTCGGCGAACCCGCCCTGAGCGGTCTCCTCATGCCCATAATCGAGCGGTTCCCGGTAGAAATTGAAAGCGCAGTCTCCCACAGCATCTCCGCTGGCCTGGCTTTTGCGATCATCACTTTCCTGCTTGTTGTAGTCGGCGAGCTCGCGCCAAAATCGATCGCACTTCAAAACCCCGAGAAGACTTCGCTTACAGTCGCCCAACCCATCGTCTGGACGGAGCGGATCTTCAAACCTGTCATCTGGCTGCTTAACAGTTCCGGTAATGCGCTCCTGCGTTTTGCAGGGATTAAACCCGCATCCGGTCATGAGTTGGTTCATTCCATCGATGAGTTAAAAATTCTCGTCAGAGCCAGCGCCGTTGAGGGGATGGTTGAAGTCGATGCCGAGGAGATGCTTCACGCTGTTTTCGACTTTGGCGATCTCCTCGTTCGCCAGGTGATGATTCCACGCACCGAGATGATCGCTGTCCCTGCAGATGCCATGGCAATGGACATTCTTGACCTCGCTACACAAAACCCCTTCACCAAATTCCCGGTTTATGGCGATGACCTGGACCAGATCCTGGGCATCGTCCATCTTAAAGACCTGATCCCGGTGCTCAGGGACAATGAGAGCAGTTCTCGCAGCGCACGTGATCTTATGCGCGATGCCATCTTCATCCCTGAGACGGCAAGGGTGAGTTCATTACTTCACTTCTTTCGTATGCGCCAACGCCACATTACCATCGTCCTCGACGAATACGGAGGAACTGCGGGGATCGTCACCCTTGAGGACCTGCTTGACGAAATCGTAGGCGAAGTTAACGATCCTTTTGATCACGAGCAGGATATCCTTCCTCTGCCTGATGGCTCAGCTCTGATAGACGGCCTCACGTTAATTGAAGATGTCAATGAGCACTTTAACCTCAGTTTAATCGACCCACATTACGACACAATCGCCGGATATATGCTCGGGAAACTGGAGCGTCTGGCGCAAGTGGGCGATGTGGTCATCATCGATGGCGTCCGTTTACGGGTTGAAGACCTCGACGGTTTTCGCATCGCCAGGATTTCGATTCAACATCTGACCAGCCCCGATCAACAATCGAATACTGACACTGCACCCGAGTGACAAACCCGATGTACGTCGAGGTTGCGGTAAATCTCCCTCCGGTCCAAGGCACATTCGATTACCATGTGCCCACCCACCTGATTGACAGGATCGCACTTGGCCACCTCGTGACCGCACCTTTTGGCAACCGCCGCGTACAGGGCGTTGTCATCGGCATGCCGGAGACACCAGCGGTCCCCGACACGCGACCCATTGAGGAGTTGATTGACCCAGATCCGGTCCTGACAACTGCGCAGCTCGATTTGGCAAAGTGGCTTGCCGGGGCCTATCACGCGCCGTTGATTGACTGCCTCACCTTGATGATTCCTCCCGGTCTCAGCCAACAGGCTGATTCACACTACCACCTTCTCGATCCCGAGGCCGTTGGAGAGACGCCCACGCAGACAAAAATACTCGCCTTACTCAAGCGGCGCGGTGATCTTCGCGGCCGGCAGATTGCACATGCCCTGCCCCGTGTCCGCTGGCAAACCGCGGCCCAAGCGCTCTTACACAAAGGAATCCTGGAACGACACTCTGTTCTCGATCCTCCACGTGTTCGCCCCCGACGAGTGCGTAGCGCGCGTTTGGCGCTCCCTCCGGATAAGGCGCGAGAAAATCTGGATGACATCGGTATCAAAGGCGGTCAAGCCGCTGAGAGACGCCGCCGCATCCTGGAAGCACTGATCGAAGAGGGAGAGCCGCTCGAGGTGAGCTGGCTCTATGCTGAGTACGGAGGCAAACGTGCCGATCTCGTTGTTCTAGAGGAACGCGGATTAATTAGCCTTAGCGAGGCGGAAGTATGGCGAGACCCATTGGAAGGGATGGACTTCGTCGCCAGCGAGCCGCCGAA
>DAOWMX010000026.1 GCA_030642885.1 Anaerolineales bacterium
ATTATGCGCAGAAAATCGAGCAGGCTGGGGCGGATGGAGTAGTGCTCAACGTCTACTTCATCCCCACAACCGAGACGCTTTTCGGGCTCGACATTGAGACCCTCTATCTGGACATTCTCCGCGCGGTGAAAGAGAAAGTCAGCATCCCTGTTGCGGTCAAGCTGAGCCCGTTCTTCAGCGCCTTGCCGAATTTTACTTCCCGGCTAGCCGATGAAGGGGCAGACGCACTGGTGCTATTCAACCGTTTTTATCAGCCGGACATCGATGTCGACAAGAAAGATATCAAACCGCATCTGAGCCTTAGTCGGCCGGAGGACATTTTGCTCCCGCTGCGTTGGATCGCAATTCTTTACGATCAGGTTGATTGCTCACTGGCGTTGACAAGCGGTGTGCACAGCGGCAAGGGGGTTATGAAAGCAATCCTGGCCGGGGCAGATATTGCCAATGTCTGTTCGGTCCTCTTGAAAGAGGAAGGTATCGCGCCTCTAAAGGGGATCATCGCTGATTTTGAAGCGCTGGTGGAGGTGTTCGGGGAAGACTCGCTAGAGAATTTGCGGGGGTCGCTCAGCCTTGAGAATTACGTTGAGCCGGCAGCTTTCGAGCGCTCAAGTTACATCAAGCTTCTGCAAGGATTCGGGCGTATCTAACGCCGAAATTGCACATAATTACCAGCATCTCCTTTGAGGACTAGTTCTTACAGGATTGATGTTGGCTGGCTCTGATTAGTGACACGAAAGGAACAGCTCCGAATTATTGATGTTCGGAGCTGTCCGTTTAATTATGGATTTCACCGGACAGGATGCGTGCCCTCTGCCAGGGAGGCAGGTCCTCTTTTTCGGCGAGCACTTCGCGCAGCTCGAAAATTTGGTCACGAAGCGCTGCAGCTTTTTCAAATTCAAGTACTTCAGCAGAATGATTCATTTGCTTTTCAAGCTCATCAATGAGCCGTACGAGTTCATCTTTTGGAAGTGTCTCAGGAGTCACTGCACTGTATTCCCCGGCTTGTTCGGCGACAGCTCTTGATGTGATTTGATCGGTCAGATCGCGGATTTCTTTGATGATGCTCATGGGCTCGATGCCGTGTTCTTCGTTGTAGGCGATCTGCTTCTTTCGCCGTCGTTCGGTCTCGTCGATCGCAAAGCGCATTGAGTTCGTAATCCTGTCGGCATACATGATGACGCGACCGTTGATGTGTCGGGAGGCACGGCCGATTGTTTGTATAAGGGAAGTGCCAGAGCGCAAGAAACCTTCCTTGTCGGCGTCGAGAATGGCGACCAGCGAAACCTCTGGAAGATCCAAGCCCTCACGAAGAAGATTGATCCCCACGACAACATCAAAAACTCCCAGGCGTAAATCACGCAAGATCGCCACGCGCTCGATAGTGTCGACCTCTGAATGAAGATAGTGGACCTTGATGTCGAGTTCGATGATGTAATCGGAAAGGTCCTCCGCCATTCGTTTCGTCAGTGTAGTTACGAGGACTCGCTCGCCTCTTTCAACTCGGCGGCGTATTTCGCCCACAAGATTGTCTACTTGGCCCTCAATGGGGCGAATTTCGATTTCGGGGTCGACCAATCCCGTAGGACGGATGATCTGCTCGACCACTTGCGAGGCCTTCTCGAGTTCATAGGGACCGGGTGTGGCGGATGTGTAAATAACCTGACCGATTCGGGTCTCGAATTCGTCGAAGGAGAGCGGTCGATTATCAAGGGCTGAGGGCAATCGGAATCCGAAATCTACTAATGTACCTTTACGTGAAAGATCACCGGCGAACATTCCCCGTACCTGAGGGATGGTCATATGGCCTTCATCGATGATGAGGAGAAAATCCGGGGGGAAGTAATCGATCAACGTCCATGGCGGTGATCCGGCCGAGCGTTGGTCGAGGTGGCGGGAGTAGTTTTCGATTCCGGAGCAGTAACCCACCTCTCGCAGCATCTCGAGATCGTACATTGTGCGCTGTTCGAGGCGTTGGGCTTCTAGCAATTTTTCCTTTGATTTTAGAAGAGCCAATTGATCCTGCAGCTCGACCTCAATGTCTCTAATTGCGGCCTCTAACTTCTCACTATCGGTGATGAAGTGCTTTGCGGGAAAGACGCTGGCTTTGGGGAGATCGCGCAGGAGTTCGCCGGTGAGCGGGGCGAAGCGGGTGATGCGCTCGAGTTCGTCTCCGAAAAAGCTCAGCCGCAAGCCCAGCTCCTCATACGCTGGGAGGATCTCAAGGGTGTCGCCGCGTACCCGGAACACTCCAGGTTTCAGTTCCATATCGTTGCGTTCGTAGTGGCTTTCAACAAGCTGGCGCAAGAGCGCATCGCGGCGATAGCGAGATCCCACTTCTAGATTGATGACAATCTGACCGTATGCCTCCGGGTTTCCGATGCCGTAGATACAGGAAACGGAGGCCACGACAATTACATCTCGGCGCGAGATAACAGATGCCGTTGTGCTCAGCCTGAGGCGGTCTATCTCCTCGTTAATATGTGTCTCTTTTTCGATATAGAGGTCGTGCTTGGGTACATACGCCTCGGGTTGGTAGTAGTCGTAGTAGGAGACGAAGTACTCGACGGCATTCTCCGGAAAGAACGATTTGAACTCCGCATACAACTGGGCGGCCAGGGTTTTATTATGGGCCAAGATCAGGGCAGGGCGCTGTGTTCGGGCGATAATATTGGCAATAGCGAAGGTTTTTCCCGTGCCTGTCGCGCCGAGAAGCACCTGATGCTTGTCGCCGCGCTCCAAACCATGCAGGAGTTGTTCGATCGCCTCCGGCTGGTCCCCGGTCGGCTGATAGGGTGCATGCAGTAGAAATTCATTCATCGGTGGTCTCGCGGGAATCGAACATATGTGCTGGTAATTGTATCATGCGCGCAAGAGATCCCTATTCACCGGATGTCCGCCGCTTAATGTCATGCTGAGCCCTTCGGTTTCACCCCCGGAAATACCGGGGGCTTTGCTCCCCACTCCTTTCGGTCGGGGAGCCTGTCGAAGGGTGCCTCAGAATGACATCAAGTGGGGATTCGTCATTTCAAGTGAGCCCTTTAACGGAGTTTATTTGGAGGTGATGAAGATAGGGTTACTGAAGATCCAGCCGCGCAACTTGCCCTTGTATGGAAGATAGGCTTCGGTGCGATACACCCCTGGCTGGTTAACCGTATGCACAGCGGTCTCCTGGTTGTCCCAGCGGTGAATTTCCTCGCCATCGCGCAACAAGCGGATCTCCGCCCGCTTCGGGACGCTGATCTTCAGCGTGACACCAAAGCGGATCTCAGTCGTGTCGCCCATTTCGAACTCGCCTTTTTCTCCTTGGGCAGTAAAACGAAAACCACGCGTTGAGGAGGGCAGGTCATATCCTACGAAGCAATGACCCTCTCGAATGGCGTGAAACAAACGTCTACGGTCGATCTCGAAATCTCCTGTCAGGGGCTCCCGCAGGAGAACGTGGGTATTAACTGTCCTGAAGAGGAATTCATAGGGGAAGATAGTACGTTTAAGTGGACCTAGACTTATGGGAGTGGCATGAGCGTCTGTTCCCCCAATGGCGACGATCTTCTTACCAGTAGCGAGTAGGCGATCCCAGCGTTCGAGAACCTCTGGGTAAGGTCCGGAGGCGATAAGCGTAGGATTGTATGCATAAAAGATCGAGCGAGGCAGCGAGGTCAGGAGACCTTTGAATTCGCTCATGAAGTTCCATAATTCCAATCCGGTGAAACCGGTTACGCCCCAATCAACCCAGGAGAGATCATCTTCATTGAATGCAGGCGCGGCAGGGTCGGCCGGATGGGCGATAAACGACAGCCCCCCCTCTTGGGTGACAGCGTCCACCAACCCTTGTGGATCAAAGGCGTGGGGAGCGAGTTCGCAGTGTGTTTCGTAGACCAATAAGTGGTTCTTTTGAGGTTCGCGTGCCTGGTCGTGGATCTCCTCTCCCGTCAATAAGAGAACTCGCTGACGGTCAAGGTAACGGTATCCATCCATCCCATCGACCCAGACATTGTGGTCCGTGACGACGATAAAATCCAGGCCAGCCTTGACAGCCGCGCGGGCGATGTCCTCATGGCTGCCATGTCCATCGGAATAGCGTGTATGTGTATGCAAGTTGCCAACGTATTCGTATGCCACAACTATTCCTAGATTCGACTTATCTTTTGGAGAACGATTGTTACTTTTCTTTACCGTTTTCCCGGTTGCGTCCTGCGTCACTGGGAGTGATCAACTGCGCGCCGACTTGGGCACAAACTCCGATGAGTTGTTGGCGTTGTGCAGGAGAGAGCGGAGCGAGGTGCGTTATAACAAGCTCGACCTGTTCACGAAGCAGCTGATCAAGGAGCGTGCGCCATCTGCTTCCCGCAGGTTTTTCATCGATTAAAACACTGAGTTTATCCGGATCATAAGGACCGATGAGGTCCTCTAATTCCCGTTTAAAATCATTGTCGAAATTAAGCCAGCGAAAAAATGGTCCCGTTTCAGAGACTTCAAGGGGGTGGCGGTCGATGATATATACAATGATCGGTTTAAGATTAGACAATGTTCGTTCCAGCTATCGAAATGATCCCTTACGTGTATCAAAGCTTAGCACAAGGACGCCGTGGAGGCAACGATTCACAAACACCCCAGGATGCTGCACCTTCTCCGAATATTTGTTATTGATCTACATTGACAAGGATGCCGAATTAACATATTAAGGGGATCAAGAATGGAGAGTATAATCAGCAAATTCGAGGTGAGGCGATGAAAAACAGGTCCTTATCCATTCCTCTACTGATGTTGCTCATGCTGTTGGGAAGTGCGTGTCAGGTGACGGACCAAACTTTAGAAGAAGAAATATATTCGACTCAGCAAACCCCTGACCGACCCTTCAGACCGCTTCAGGCTACCCTGAGTGCCCCTCAAGTTAGTGGATCTTCAGACGCCATCAAGGGTATGGGCGAAGACGCTCCATCCACGGTAAGACCTATGCTAACGGGGGATCTTGATGCCGCAATTTCGTCAACCACGGATGCTCTTCTCTCAGCGATCAATGTCCGTCGAGCGCTGGAGGGCTGGCCGCCTCTTGTCCGTCAGATTGCACTCACCGAAATTGCGAACAATAGAGCCATTGATATGGCGGTACATGCGTATCTAAGCCATGAAGATCCTGAGACGGAGGAGATTCTCGTTGAGAACATGCTCATCGAGTTGGGGTATCACGGTCGCGTAGCGGAATTGGTCTATGCTGCAAACGAGCCGCTTGATCGCCTGGGGGAGGTGGCCATCGATGAATGGTTTGATGATCTCGATACGCGCTCTGTGCTTCTTAATCCCGGTTTCCATTTTATTGGGATTGGGATGATGGGTGACGGAACGACGTGGAAAATCGTGCAAGTTCTGGCGGAATACGCACCTTAATGGAGAATTCATAGTGAAGAATCGAGAGATCGCGGAAATCTTCGAAACGATCGCCGATCTGCTTGAAATCAAAGGAGAGGATGTCTACCGTGTAATTGCTTATCGACGGGCAGGGGAAGCCCTGCGTTCGCTTGGTCGTGATGTCAACATTGTCTGGGAGGAGGATGGGCTGGAGACAATCCCTGGCGTGGGGAAGGCAATCGCCGCGAAGATCGACGAACTCCTCCGTACCGGTCACCTCGAATTCTACGAGAAGCTCACCGCAGAGGTTCCGCCGGGATTGGCGGATGTGCTCAAGGTTGGGAGTGTGGGCCCGAAGAAAGCCGCTCTATTCTGGAAGGAACTGGGCATCACAACGATTGATGAGCTAGAGCAGGCTGCAAGAAAAGGGGAGCTTCGCCAACTCAGCGGCATCGGTGAGCGCTCCGAAGCGCGTATCCTGGAGAACATCATTGCCCAAAAACAGCAGCAAACGGGGCGAGTCTTGCTTGGGGAGGCGTGGACTACGGCTCAACAACTTCTCTCCCGATTACGGGAAATCGAAGGTGTTCAACGTGCCGAGGCGGCGGGGAGTCTTCGCCGGATGCGGGAAACCATCGGCGATCTGGATCTATTGGTTAGCGCGGAGAATACCCCGATTGTTATCCAGGCTTTTGTCGCTTTCCCTGAAGTTGACCGTGTGTTGGGGCAAGGGGAGACCAAAGCCAGCGTGGAATTGATCGATGGTCTTCGAGTTCAACTTTGGGTTCATCCGCCAGAGTGCTTTGGAAGCGCGCTGCAGTATACGACCGGTTCCCAGGGGCATAACGTTCGCTTACGCGCGGTTGCCCAAAGGGCGGGGTTATCGCTCTCCGAACATGGCTACCAAGATCAAGAAGGTGGAATGATCTTCTGCCCTGACGAGAAAAAAGTTTATGAAGTTTTGGGGTTACCATGGATCCCACCCCCGCTGCGTGAGGATCGCGGCGAGATAAAAGCTGCGCAGGGAGGCGAGCTACCAGAGCTGGTGGAGTTAGAGGACTTAAGGGGGGAGCTGCATACTCACTCGGATTGGAGCGATGGTAAGTCGAGCATTATGGAGATGGCGGAAGCTGCCATCGGGCTGTCGATGGAGTATCTTGTTATCACCGATCATTCTCGCAGCCTCGGCATCGCTGGCGGGCTCTCGATAGAGGATTTGCGTGCACAGAGGACAGAGATCAAGCGTGTGCAGAAGGAAATCGGGAACAAGCTCACCTTGCTCCAAGGGAGTGAAGTGGAAATCCTCGCCGACGGTGAACTGGATTACCCAGATGAGATCTTGCAGGAATTGGACATCGTCATCGCCTCATTGCATACATCTTTGCGCCAACCGCGTGAGCAGGTAACCATGCGCGCCCTGCGCACGATCAGGAATCCACATGTCGACATCATTGCCCACCTTACGGGTCGGCTTATAGGGAAGCGAGAGCCTGCTGATTTGGATGTCGATGTCATTTTTCAAGCAGCGGCTGAGCACGATGTCGTGCTGGAAATAAACTCCAATCCCGAACGGTTGGATCTGAAGGATACACACGCCCGGCGGGCGCTTGAATCAGGCTGCCGACTGGCGATCAACACCGATGCACATCATCCTGACCAATTTGCATTCCGCAGATTTGGCGTGGGAACAGCGCAGCGCGCTTGGGCAGAAGCCCCCTCGATTGTGAATACGTGGCCGCTGGATCGGCTCCTGGCTTGGGTAAAATCCCGGGGATAGATCACTCCTAACCGCAACCTCACGGCTCTTTTGGGGTTAACTCCCTGTAGATGAGCAGCAATTGCTGCAACCATAGCCCTAGGAGAGCAACGGATGTCGAAGATTGCCGTAATTTCGGATAGCCTAGCTAATTTGCCAAGTAATTTTATTGATCAATACGATATAACAATTGCCGCAACATATTTAATCTGGGATGACGGTAAAGAAGTGTTACGCGATGGGGTGGATATACTCCCGTCCGAATTCTACGCTCGTCTGAAGGAGAGTAAAGAAATTCCAACTACATCCCAAGCCACAGTAGCCGATTTCGTGGAGATATTTAAGCCGATCGTTGCCGAGGGGAGACCAATTATCTCGATTCACACATCTCCGGAGCTCTCCGGGACTTTGCAATCCGCGGAACAGGCGAAGAAGATGTATCCAGATGCGAAAATAGAACTCGTTAACTCACAATCAATTGCGATGGAATTGGGATTTCAGATTCTCGCAGTGGCACGTGCCGCCGAGGAGGGGAAATCCTTTGAAGAGGTCGTAGCAATCGCCCAAGATGCGAAAAACCATACAGGGATCTTCTTCGTAGTTGACACGCTCGAGTACCTTCACCGCGGCGGCCGGATCGGGGGCGCCTCAAGATTGATCGGGACCGCACTGAATATGAAACCCCTCCTTCACGTTGATGGTGGTCGGGTTGAATCATTTGAGAAGGTGCGCACAAAGACGAAAGCCAAAGCGAGGATGCTGGACGTAATTGAAGAACGTGTTAAAGGTAAGCCAAATCTACGCATTGCTGCTCTGCACGCTGGTGAGGAGGAAGAAGCGCTCGAACTGCTCGATGCGGCGAAGAAACAGCTCAACCCGATCGAGGCGCTCATCGCAGATGTTAGCCCGGTCGTCGGTACACATGTTGGTCCGGGAACCGTGGGTTTATCTTTCAGCACCGATTTTTAGACTCAGGGGTTTCAAGTCGGCAGTCAGAAACGCCGATATCGACCTTGATTTTCTGAACCGTAACTGAGGACCTCCCAGAACGGCGAGATCGTACTGGGAGGTCCATGTGGTTAAGGGCTCCAGTTATTGAAATCAAGTAACCAATCCTTAAAGTTTCTTGGATTCACATCGTTTAGTGCTAAATTAGGAGAATGGAAAAAATGGAATATCGATCCTTTGGTAGATCAGGGTTTAAAGTCTCCCCGCTATGTTTGGGCACGATGCAATTCGGATGGACGGCGGATGAAAAAGCTTCTCTTGAGGTGTTGGATGCGGCTTATGATGCGGGTATCAATTTCATCGATACGGCTGATATCTATTCACGGTGGATCGATGGGAATCCAGGCGGGGTCGCTGAGAGCATAATCGGAAAATGGCTCCGCAAGAATCCGGAGAAACGAACGCAGGTCATCCTTGCTACGAAAGTCCGAGGACGGATGGGTGAGGGGCCGAATGATGAAGGGCTTTCTCGTAAACATATCTTCTCGGCCGTACAACAGTCCCTTATGCGATTGGGAACGGACTATATCGATCTCTACCAGGTACACTGGCCGGATGAGAGTACACCGATCGAGGAGACGTTGCGCGCGTTGGATGATTTGATTCGCGATGGCCGTGTGCTTTATATCGGCTGCTCGAATTACCCGGCGTGGCGTTTAATGGAGTCCTTGTGGACCTCCGATCGCTGCAGGCTGACAAGTTTCATCAGCCTTCAACCACATTACAATTTAGTCCATCGGGATGAGTTTGAGCGGGAACTCGAAGATATTTGTTTGAAATTCGGCATCGGAGTAGTCCCGTACAGTCCGTTAGCTGGGGGCTTTCTCACAGGTAAGTACGCTAGCGATCAAACGCCTCCGGAAGGTAGTCGCGGGGCGACGAGCGACCGGATCCAAGCCTATTTAATGGACCCGCACAGCCTATCTACTCTGGAGATTGTCAAGCAAATCGCTCTGGAAAGAAAGAAATCGCCTTCGCAAGTCGCTCTGCGCTGGTTGATTTCCCGACCTGCTGTTGTGAGTGCAATTATTGGCCCTCGAGATCTAGAGCAACTAGAGGATAACCTCGGGTGCTTATCCGTTGAGTTGGCGGATGAAGATATGCAACGGCTGGATGAGGGGAGTTCATGGTGATTACTAATCTCGAGGGAAATAACTTGAAGACCTCCGGGTTATATTCACAAAGGGGGTGTAGTTATGGTAAGTTTATGCAGCCCGATGGTATAATGTGAAATGAGCTTAAAGGAGCAGTCGGGAGACCCAATGGAGCGCTCCATCCAACAATATCTTGACGAACTCCAAAATGATCACAACGCCTCGGTACATACAATTACTGCGTATGGCACCGACCTCGATCAATTCTATCGTGTTCTGGCCAGCCATTCAGGAACGCCGCTAGCGCCTGAGGCGCTTACTCCTTCGGCTGTCATCCACTATGTAGACTGGTTGGGGGTGCAGGGTTACAAACCGGCGACGGTCTCTCGCAAGCTTGCTGCTGCCAGATCCTATCTTGAGTTCCTCTCCGGTCAGGGTCTTGTGGACGTTCGGCGCTTCCGTGAATTGCTAAGAGGACCGGCACTAGGAAGAACTCAACCGCGGACACTCAGCAAGCAAGAACTGGATCGGTTGCTGTTGGCGCCCCGAAAGTACTTATCTCCAGGTGCAATCCGAGATGCAGCAATCCTTTCGTTACTGTACGAGACTGGGTTCCGAGCCACGGATATGGTTCGCCTTCGAGTTCCCGACGTCGATTTTAACCAGGCACACATTCGAAGACCGCCAGATCGTACCCAATGGCTGGCGATCCCTGAATCAATCACACTCCTGCAAAAATACTTAAGTGAGGGGCGACCCCACTTCGTGCGCAACATCGCCGAGAACGTACTTTTCCTAAACCAACGCGGCCAGGGATTGAGCCGTCAAGGGTTGTGGCTGGTCGTCAAACGCTGGGCGGTTGTAAGCGAGTTGGAAGGATCCCTCTCGCCTCACACATTGCGTCACTCGCGAGCCAGTCATATGTTAGAAGAAGGTAAATCTCGGCGTGAAGTGCAAACACTCCTGGGGCTTTCGAGCCCGAACGCCGTTCGTATTCATCGCCGTCGATTCAGAAGCGAAGACGAGAGGTAGGCTATGGATTTTATTCGTGAACAAGATATAGATGATGCAGCAGGAGAAATCAGAAAGACGACATCATTGGAGCCGACAATTGGCATGATTTTAGGTTCCGGTTTGGGACCGCTAGCGGAAGCTATAGAGGGTGCGGAGCACATTGAAGTCAATACAATCCCTGGCTGGCCTGTTTCAACGGTCGAAGGGCACTCAGGCAAACTCGTCTTTGGTGAACTAGAGGGAGTTCCTGTTTTCGTTTTGCAGGGTCGTGCTCATTACTATGAAGGACACCCAATTGAGCGTTTAGGTCTTCCGGTACGAGTTATGCAGAAGCTGGGGGCAGAAATTCTAATTGTTACCAATGCCGCGGGGGCCGTTCACCCCGAGTTTTCACCCGGCGAACTCATGCTCATCTCTGACCATATCAACCTCATTGGAATGGCCGGTCAATCGCCGCTGAGAGGACCGAACTTAGACGCATATGGCCCGCGCTTTCCGGATATGAGCCAGGCTTATGATCCGGAGCTGAAGTCGATCGCCAGAGATGTTGCCGATAAAGGGGATATCCCCCTGCAAGAAGGTGTTTACGTCTGCCTTGCTGGACCATCGTTTGAAACCCCGGCGGATTTACGGTTTCTGCGCGGGATCGGGGTTGACGCCGTCGGGATGTCTACCGTTCCAGAAGTCATCATTGCCCGTCATGGCGGGATGCGCGTCCTGGGGGTATCAGGTATTAGTAACAAGGCTAACCTCGACGGCTCAACAGTTACGACACATGAAGAAGTCTTGGCTGCGGGTGAAGTGATTGTCCCGAGATTAACAGCTTTGGTGAGGGGAGTTTTAAAAGAATTATAAGATTGGAAATGCATGGAAGAAGTATTACTTTTAATCGAGGCTAACCAGAGGTGGATATTTTTCCTTCTGGGATTACTCGGCCTGGTGTATTTTGGGTCGGTTTTGCGAGCGTATAACTCATATCGAGCGGCGATCTACGGTTTGGAGCGGGAAAGGTCCATCTCCAAGCTGCGGCGCTCAGGTGGAATGCTTGCTCTCGCCGTCACCGGTATCGTTGTGGTGTTCATCTTGACGACCTTCGCTAGCCCTGCTCTTCCTGCCTCGCTACGCCCAACAGTAATACCAACGGTTTCGCTGCTTTCAACCCCCATTTTGGGGCAAGGAGAAGAAGGAATTGCATTTTCAACAGCGACACCAATAGACCCGGATGGCATTGATGGCGCAGGTTGTGCGAATCTCAATGCGACGATCATCTCTCCAGAAAGCGGAGCGAGAGTCAAGGGCGAAGTGCTTTTTAAAGGAGCTGCAAATATCCCGGGTTTTGCTTTCTATAAGCTTGAATACAACGATTTAAAGCCGGGAAGCACCTGGCTGGCAATCTCGGCCAACAATCAAACCGTATGCGAGCAAGGATGCGACGACGAGTCAGAGTTGTTGGGAATCTGGGATACAAGTCTGGTCCGACCAGGTCAGTATGCGGTCCAGTTGGTCGTTACCGATACACTAGGAAACGCTCCATTTCCTTGCCAGATCCGGCTGCAAATCGTCCCATAAATATGCAATGAGGGTCAAAGGTAACGATGATTGAGCAAATTAATGTGCGCCAGGCAATATCAAGCGACATCCCCAGACTAATATCCATGGACCACGGATTCAGCACAGATCATGTCTGGCAGCTCTCCTACCGCAACCAGACAAACGAGATCGGGGTGACCTTCCGGGAAGTGCGATTACCACGCCTGATGCAGGCCGTCTATCCAAGAGACCCTAAACGATTGGCGGATGAGTGGACTCACCTGCAGGCATTACTCCTGGCGGAGGTGGAAGAGCAGCCCGCTGGATACCTGGCGTTGAGCGATGGCCCGGCTGAAGAGTCGGCGTGGATAACGGACGTAGTCGTAGATCTGCGCTTTAGGAGGCAGGGGATCGCTTCGAGGCTGCTTGCTGCCGGAAAGGAGTGGTGCCGATCCAGGGAAAGAAGACTACTTTTCATGGAGATGCAGACTAAGAACTACCCGGCGATCTGTCTCGCTAAGAGAACCGGATTTCTTTACGCGGGATATAGTGATCTGTACTACCCGGATCAGGATATTGCGCTTTTCTTCGCTGTGGAACTCGGTTGAGATCCAGCCGTTATCTCAATGGATGACATGATTGCTCCGCTGCTCATTCTGAACCAAATCCTCACCGCTGGTAATACGATTACAGCATTCTCGCTGCTGCTCTACGCGCTGACCTTCAACATGCGGGAAAGGGTGGCACGGTCCCTGGCAGTATTATTGGCATGTGTAACAATCGTCTATTTTGGTGATGTGCTCGTAGCCACATCCAATTTCCCTGGAGAGACTGAGTTGTGGCTCCGTTTGCAATGGCTGGGCATTAGTTTTGTGCCTGCTGCCTACCTGCAACTTTCCGATGCTCTCCTGGCTGCGACGGGAAGGCCATCCAGAGGCCGTCGATCTCGGCTCGTCGGATTGAGCTATCTTCTCAGCGGGTTAACTTTAGCAGGAATCGCATTCAGCCAGTTGATCGCCGCTGAGGTTGTGGTTAGCGAGTCGGTCGTCTATTTACGCCCCGGACCACTCTTCCCGCTGTTCAGCCTTTTCTTAATCATCAACTTAATTTTGGCGGGATATAACTTTTGGCGAGCTTATAAACGCTGCCTGACACGCTCTAGCAAACGACGGATGCGCTACCTGCTAGCTGGCTCAATCGGTCCGCTGATTGCGGCGTATCCCTGGGTGATGCTGGGGGGATCTTCATTAATTTCACAAGGCGTTCTTTTTTGGTCCTTTTTAATCGTCATTAACATCTTCGTTGCGGTTCAGCTGGTGTTAATGTGCTGTGCTGTAGCATACTTTGGTGTTGAGATTCCCGATCGTGTAGTAAAAGCGCGATTGTTCCAATGGATTATTCGTGGACCTTTTGTGGCCTGCACAGTGTTAGCTCTCACCGTCATCGTCAACCGACTG
>DAOWMX010000202.1 GCA_030642885.1 Anaerolineales bacterium
GTCCTTGGGCTTGATCCCCGCCATCTTGAAAGCCTGCTCCGAAGCGAGAGTGACCGCCTTGAGATCGGTTGGATCGCTCCGTTCCTGAAGCGTGTGGGTGTCCGTCGCCTGCCCAACGCCGTCGATCGTGATCAATGGTTTCTTGAGTTTATTCGCGATCTCCTCTGTTGTAAGCAGCACCGCTGCTGCGCCGTCGCTGACGGGACAGCAATCGTAGAGATGTATTGGATCAGCAACAACCGGGCTGTTAATATGTGATTGTGGGTGCGAGAGGATGCCCTCCATCGTGATCTTCATCTGGATGTGAGCATAGGGATTAAGTAGGCCATTGGTCTGATTCTTGACGGCAACCATCGCAAGATGCTCGCGTGTGACCCCATATTTCTCCATATAGAGACGGGCGAACATTCCCGCCATAGCAGGTAATGTCACCCCGTAGATATACTCCGCCTGTGGGTGAGTCATACAAGCGACAATGTCCGTAGCCTTCGGCCCAATCACCTCGCGCATCTTCTCGCCGCCAACGACGAGCACTACATCATTGAAACCCGAAGCCACAGCCAGGAAGCCATTTTTAATCGCCGAACCACCGGACGCGGGACCATTTTCGACCCGGTCAGCAGCGGCAGGAAGCAGGCTCAAACGATCGACAAGCGCGCTTGCTATGGAAACCTGGTGGTTAAACAAGCCCGAGGCCATATTGCCAACATAGACAGAGTCGACTGGACGATCCCCCAAACCAGCATCATCCATAGCGTTCAACCCTGCGGTGGCGAGCATATCCATCAGGCTGTCTTCATCCCGCCGTTCAAACGGGATCATTCCTACTCCAGCAACGACAACAGGTCTCATCGCTCCCTCCTCTTGGCTCCAAGGATTTTCTCTAATATATCGTCCTCGCTGGCCACGATGATCTCCTTTTCTGCAACCGCGAGCAGCTCTTCTGGCACAGGTCGCTCGCCAGCCACCAGGCGGTCTTTGTGCTTGTAATACAGCTCTTTGGTCAAACCATAAGGGGTGGCACCTCCGAGCTCGTGCTGACCCTCACGCTCGATTAGTTCATATTCAATCATCCAACGTCTGAAGCCGATAGGGCTCTCGGCAGTAATAAGCACTTCCTCTTGCCCGATATACTCAAACGAGTATTCCATCTTCGCGGCAAACAGGTGGGCACCGATGCGCAGCCCTCTTTCGGTAGCAAGTGTATGAAGGCTGATCCCCAAATCGCGAGAATAAAGACGTGTGTTTACAACTCCGACGAGCAAACCATCGATCTGACCCATCAGGCAGAATTCATCGCGCACTCGGTGGCGGTACCAACCCAGCAACTCTGCGTACAAACGCGCGCCGACAATATCGTAGAAATCGCGCTCGACTTTCATCGTCGGTCTTACTGCTTCCAGGAGTATCGGCACATCGCTCCGACTCGCTTGCCGTATGACTAATTTGCCCCCCGTCGCCAGCGTAACTACCTTTGGCGGGTAAGGTGGTATTTCCATCTCCGGCGGTCGAAGATATTCTTCAACTTCCATGTCCATAATCTTTCCTCCCGAACGAATAGGATTGGTGTGAATCGTATGCTAATAAGTGATTGCATCTCCGGTTCGTAATTATTTAGAAAAACTGACTGAACTGTAGCACAAAAAATGATTTACTCGAAATACATCCACCTTTGAACAAAGTTACCGCAAACCAAAGGTTAATGCAGTAAGTACAGCTATCCCCATTGAACATAGTGTGCCGACGAGAAAGTATTCCGCAAATTCGGGCTTCTTAAACTGCGGGTAGCGCGCCGCAGCCTTCGCCGCAACGACGAATCCGACGGCGGTAAAGCCCCCAACCGAGACAAGCACAAATGTGATGAGGCGCTCAAGAATGCCGATGACCTCACCCGCGCCAATCAGCGGATGGATCTCCTCCTCAACCTGCTCTGGTCGAACAAGCCCCAACACGCTCACGGTGAAAAGCGTCGCCCAGTTCCAGAGCATGACCACTGCAAAAGCGGAACCCAGGATCTCCGGTGCAGTGATTATTCCCAATAGTTGCGACTTGGGCACAAGACCATCAGGAAGAAGTCGTAGAAACAAGGGCATGATCCCCGCGAAGAGGAAAGGAAGCAAATGGACAACCGGTCGTCCATAGGCAAAGCCCCCTTGAATATCACGCTTGATAAGGTGGCGTAAGAGGTACGCCCAACCTTCTCCAAGAGCGAAGGCGACTACAAAATATATAAGTGCCCGTCGGGATCCAATCTGGCTTGAGAACGTAAAAGCACCAACCCAAATAACCGCCCGAAGTAGGGTGCGGTACCAGCGCCAGTTACCCTCAAATGCGATGAGCGCCCGTTTGCGGGTCTGGAAGCCATATTCGGTCAAGATAAGCGAGAACAGGCTGATTAGATAGAGATCAAGCACTTGTTACCTCTTCACCAAATGTATTCTTATTTCCCAACAGGACAAGTGTCAAAAGCCATGTTGCCGTCGCCTTTCTGACATACGCCACGCCCGCCGCACGCAGATGCTGACTCACCGCTGGTTGGCTGACCTCGAGCAGCCGGGCGATCTCCACACCTTCCATGCCCGACATCGAGAGGTCGACGATCTGCCGCTGCCTTTCGGTCCAACTACGACGCATACCGCTGTAAAGCAGGCTGTAAATCTCGAAAGCGGGATGAGTCTCGCCGCATTCCACTTCGATCTGGGTGGAACATTCCTTGGCCCTCTCGATCGCCGCCCGTGCACGCTGAAAACAGGGACCATCCATGCCGATGGCTTGCTCCCGAAGCGGGGTGTCCAATCCGCCAACACCGATCCCGAAACGCAGATCGACCGGATGCACCGCCACACGGAGCAAAGCGAGAATTCGGTCGAGGTTTTCAGACGTTCGCAGCAACCCCTGGAATTCATCACCGATCGTTAGCAAGAACTCCGACGCGATCTGGTTCGCGTATTGCCGATTGACATCCGCTAGCCCGGCGTTGAGCTGTCGCTGCAGCCCCGCTCGGTCATCGACCTTTCTTGAACCAATTATGTCTCCGATTACTGCGAAGTAGTGTTTTTCACCCATCTGAACTTAAGCTCCTAGCATTTATCATACCACAATTAATGTTCACCACTTAATATCTTCTTTGTTAAGTATATTAGATTAACTATTGGAGGTGTTCCCCCAACAGCAAGTCCAATATTGGGTTGGACCTCATGTTGACGCTGAGTCATATGCTGAGCAGGTGCTTGTCATTGCGCCCCTACCTGTGGACATAAACCTCGAGACGGTTGGCCTACGCTTAAGCAGTTGGATTCTTGCTAAATATCGAAAGTATGAAACTCACTTTGGTTGATTATAATCATGTCCAGCCAAGATGTTCCTTCGGAGAATAACTGTTAAAATACAAAGTGCAACAGATCAAGTGAGCGGATTTTAAAACTATGGAGATGCCGATGAAATCGAATGTGACCCTTGCTGAAATGGAAGCAGCCCACAAATTACTCGCAGAATTTTCCTATGAGAAACGACCCGTAGAACGCGGCTACGCCAATCGCACCCTATATATCAACCTCTCTGAGAACACGATCTCCGAAAAGCCCGTCACCGATGAAATGAAGCAACTCTTCACGGGCGGACGCGGTTTCGCCTTGTGGAGACTGTGGAACGCGGTCGATGGTGACACGCGATGGGATGATCCGCAGAATGAGTTGGTTATCGCCGGAGGACCGATCGGCGGAACCACATCTTACCCTGGTCTAGGGAAATCTACGGTTGTGACCATCTCGCCGCTTACCCACTCCATTATCGACAGCAACGCTGGCGGTTATTTTGGACCCTACCTGAAATTTGCCGGATGGGACGCACTTGAGATTCAGGGGAAAGCCGAACGAGATGTCATCATCATGATCAATGGCGATGACGGTCGGGTGACAATCGAGGAAGCCCCTCTGGAGGATCTCGATACCCACAAGTTAGCCGAGCAATTGACGGAGATGTACGCGGAGGATGAACGTGATAGGCGCAGCATCTCCGTGGTTTCAGCTGGACAGGCGGCAGACCACGTCCTGTATTCGAGCCTGAACTTCAGTTGGTATGATAGTCGCCGCGGCGCTGCAAGGGTCAAACAGGCTGGACGTGGAGGCACCGGTCGTGTATTTCGTGATAAGCATCTGAAGGCAATCGTGGTTCGCTTCAGCAACCTGAAGGGTGATAGCAACAACCCGGCCGATTATGCCACGGTTCGGAAAGCGGGCCGGCGGATCAACAAGGAGATCTCCGAACTCGACGACTCGCAAAACCAAATGCGCAAGATCGGCACGCCGTTTCTTGTGGAAATCATGGACCACTTTGACCTGCTCCCCGTACACAATTACCAATTCGGAGCGCACCCTGAAGCCAACAAAATTGATTCGACAGTCTGGAAGAACGCCTTCACCCAGGGTCTGCCGGATGGATGCTGGGTTGGGTGCACGCTCTCCTGCTCCCACGCCGTCGACCATTTCCATCTTCGCACGGGCCCGTACTCAGGAGATTCCGTCATGGTGGACGGACCCGAGTATGAAAC